>JBGAUP010000409.1:0-3978 GCA_044228585.1 Runella sp.
GAGGCCAATCAAACCTTTAGGCTCACAATTCCACTTATTGCCAATACGCTACGTTTGAATGTGGTTACGTTATACCTTCTTCAAGTGTTGACAGGCTTGGTATTTTTGTGGATAACGGTGATTATCGTTAATAGGATTCTCCAAAATCGAATTCTGGCATTTTATTTTCTAACAGGGTTTACCGCCATTTATGCAGGAGCTAATTTTTATATCAATTACTTAGGCCACGTCGATGTTTTTCCTTTTTGTTTTATGGCCTTGGCCTTTTATTTCAGAAACCCATTGCTCGTGTTGTTATTTTCTCAATTGAGCTTTTGGTGCGACGAACGAGCCATTATCAATTCATCCTATATTGGGTTGTGGTTTCTCATACCTTTCATTGATACCTTTCAATCGGAGCGTAAACTGGACTGGAAACTTATTTCGCCTACTGTTCTTATTTTAATAGTGAGTGGTGTTTTGTATTTAATAGTAAGAAAATGGCTTGAGCTTTCCTTTCATCTAACAATCGGTCATGACAATTCCCTATCAATCAGGTCTTTGTTTTGGAGCTTGAGTATCTTTGGAGATAAAGTTACTCGTGGATTGGAAGGAATGTGGCTGATTATTGGGGCAGCTTTCCTAATTTTGTGGCAGTCTAAACAATTCTGGAAACTGATATTATTTGCAGGAGCACTAAGCGTAACCTTGTGTATTACGCTACTGGTTGCCGATGGTACACGGGCTTTATCATTTGGCTTTATTGCTTTTTTTATTGCCTTGAAAATATTGCATGAATCTATTCCATCGAAGCAACTGAAATATTTATTAATCGTGAGTGCATTAGTGTCTCTAATGTTACCCATTTCGTTTCCATAAAAAATTATGAATGCGGCTTATTACAAAGAATATTATCATATTGAGCGCGAACACTGGTGGTTTTTAGTCCGTAATCAAATCATTATGAACCATTTACGGCGTCAATTACCGACCAATCGCCCACTAAAGATTTTAAACGTCGGTATCGCTACGGGCCGTACCTCAGAACTATTAACTGAGTTTGGCTTGGTCAAGTCGGTAGAATACGACCAAGAATGTTTTGAGTTTACAAAGTCGGCCGTTCCATCGTTGGATTTAATGCAGGGGTCAATTCTCGAACTACCTTTTGATGACAACTCTTACGACCTGGTTTGTGCTTTAGACGTTATTGAACACGTTGAAGATCATCAGTTGGCTGTACGTGAAATGCAGCGCGTTTGTAAACCCAATGGCTTGGTATGCGTCACTGTACCCGCTTTTATGTTCCTCTGGAATCAGCACGACGACGTCAATCACCACGTCAGGAGATACGACAAAACCTTATTAGAGAGTTTATTCAAGAACACTGGTAAAGTCTTATTTAGTAGTTATTTTAATTTTTGGCTGTTTTTTCCCATCGCGGGATTTCGGCTATTATCAAGATTATTACCCCTTCATCATCGCAAAGTAGAAGAAGCTGGTTCTGACTTTACGGTGATGAATGGTTCGGTATTTCAAAAAGTATTTTATCGCATTTTCAACAGTGAAAATGTCTTCATAAAAAACGGTATCCGATTGCCAGTAGGAGTATCGTTGTTGCTAAGCTGGCAAAAAAAGTAAATTTCAGTTGTATTACCCAAACAAACCAATCAATTCAATGGCACAAATCAATTTCGGCGGAACTGTAGAAGAAGTAGTAACCCGCGAAGAATTTCCTCTTGAAAAAGCACGTGAAGTATTAGCAAACGAAACCATCGCCGTTATTGGTTATGGAGTCCAAGGGCCAGGTCAGAGCCTAAATATGCGCGATAATGGCTTCAACGTTATCGTTGGGCAGCGTAAAGGTAAAACATACGATAAAGCAGTAGCTGATGGTTGGGTACCCGGCGAAACACTTTTCGAAATCGAAGAAGCCCTCGAAAAAGGCACGATCATCTGTTTCTTGTTGTCGGATGCGGCTCAAATCGCGCTGTGGCCGACTGTTAAAAAATATTTAACTGCTGGTAAATCTTTGTATTTCTCCCACGGATTTGGCGTAACTTACAAAGACCAAACAGGTATCGTTCCGCCAGCTGATGTGGACGTGTTCTTGGTAGCTCCTAAAGGTTCGGGTACCTCACTTCGTCGTTTGTTTGTAGAGGGAAAAGGACTCAACTCTTCATTTGCCGTATATCAAGATGCGTCTGGCAATGCTCGTACTAAGTGCATCGCGATGGGTATCGGTGTAGGTTCGGGCTATTTGTTTGAAACTGATTTCTACCGCGAAGTGACTTCTGACTTGACTGGTGAGCGCGGAACTTTGATGGGAGCTATCCAAGGTATTTTTGCGGCTCAATACGAAGTATTGCGCGAAAATGGCCACTCACCCTCAGAAGCTTTCAACGAAACAGTAGAAGAATTAACGCAATCGTTGATGCCACTTGTAGCCGAAAATGGTATGGACTGGATGTATGCCAACTGCTCAACGACTGCTCAGCGTGGCGCACTCGACTGGTGGAAGCCTTTCAAAGAAGCGACTAAGCCCGTTTTCCAAAAATTATACGATTCAGTAAAATCAGGCGAGCAAGCCAACATCTCTATCACTCGTAACTCACAGCCCGACTACCGCGAGAAACTCGAAGTAGAATTGGCCGAGCTTCGTGATTCTGAAATGTGGCGTGCTGGTGCTGCCGTTCGCAGCTTGCGTCCTGAGCGGAACTAAAAATACTTTCGAATCACGTTCCGAAACATTTTTAGAAAATACAGAAAATCCTCCGAGTTGTGTAAATTCGGGGGATTTTTTGCAATTACCCTAATTCATCACCAGATATGAGTATCGCCTCCGAAAAAAATAAACAAAAAATGGCCGATTGGCCCACTTTTGATAATATATTACAAGCCGCCGAGCGGATTCGCAAGGTCGTCAAACACACCGACTTAGAGCTTAATCTCAACTTTTCGGAGCGCTACGAAGCCAATATTTACTTCAAACGTGAAGATTTGCAAGTAGTGCGTTCGTACAAAATTCGGGGAGCTTACAACAAAATGGCGAGCCTATCTGCCGAGGCCCTCGAAAAAGGAGTCGTATGTGCCAGCGCAGGCAATCACGCCCAAGGTGTAGCCTATGCTTGCAACAAAATGCAAGTAAGGGGTACGATTTTTATGCCCAGTACCACGCCTGCCCAAAAAGTAAAACAAGTAAAACTATTCGGTAAAAGCCAAATCGAAGTCGTCCTCCACGGCGATACTTACGACGATGCGTATCACGCTGCCAAACATTTTTGTGAGTCACACGCCGCCACTTTCATTCACCCTTTCGATGACGTACAAGTCATGGAAGGACAAGGAACGGTAGGGCTGGAGATTTTTCGAGATGCTGATTTCAAAATAGATTACCTACTCTTTGCCATTGGCGGGGGTGGATTGGCTTCGGGAGTGACAACGGTGTTTAAACAACTAAGCCCCGCCACCAAACTCATTGGGGTGGAGCCAGTGGGTTCACCCACAATGTACACCGCTATCAAAGAAGACCATGTCGTTACGCTCGACAACATTGATAAATTTGTGGATGGAGCAGCGGTAAAACGGGCTGGAGAGCATACTTTTGAAGTTTGTCGTAAAAATTTAGATACCATTTTGCTCGTTCCCGAGGGAAAAGTATGCTCTACTATTTTACAACTTTACAACGAAGAGGCCATTGTGGTTGAGCCCGCAGGAGCGCTTACCGTAGCCGCACTTGACCAAATCAAAGACGAAATCAAAGGTAAAGATGTCGTACTTTTGATTGGGGGCGGCAACAACGACATTACCCGTACCGAAGAAATCAAAGAGCGCAGTTTGCTTTATGAAGGACTCAAGCACTACTTTATCATTCGCTTTCCGCAACGCTCGGGTGCCTTTAAAGAGTTTTTAAACCACGTACTCGGCCCCAACGACGACATTGCCCACTTTGAGTACTCCAAAAAAACAGCCCGTGAACGCGGCCCAGCCTTGGTAGGCATC
>JBGAUP010000410.1:0-3960 GCA_044228585.1 Runella sp.
AAAAACATTTAGATAGAAGAAATACGGATTTTCCTTTAGCATCATTAAAGAAAAGCACAAAACACCAATAAGAGCTATTTTCAGCACAAAATAAAAAGCTACTTTTCTCGACTCTAACAAGGCTACAGCTAACACGACAAAGACAATGGTGGACAGTGAATTCTGTTTAATAAAGAAATTGAGTACACTTAGCGTGGCAATTATCCACAATAGAACAGTACTCGGTTGACGGAGGTATTGAAAAAAGAAATAAACGGTAGCAAGCCAGAAAAGCAAAAATAGACTGTCAACCCTGGTATAAAAATGGCTGGTCAGAAAGAGCAAAGTAAGCCCTCCACCTATCCAAGAAATCAAGTTTGGTACGTTAAAATAGTCACGAAGCCATCGCGAAAATAGATAGGCACTGAGCAAGTTTAAGACTAAACAAAATATTTTGGAGAGTATTATAATCTCAAAAACCTCGTTTGGCTCTATCTGCAAAACATTGGCCAGGCCTACACAGACATAATAGTAAATAGGCGTATATTGAATAATCGCAAAAGGGGAGTGTTCGGGATCAAAATAAAGCTGGTTATTTTGCATAAGACTCTGGATACCATAAATGCAATGCAACATAAACCCCCCGTAGCCAGTATCATGCGAATAAGTAAAAATAAGGTCTATTCTGAGGAATAAAGTAATGGCTATCAATAAAATAGCAAATAAATAGAATAACGTTCTAACCATTTTCAATGTCATGATTATTGTAAACCTATATATCTGACAAAGTAGGTTGAAATTCTTACAGTCAGAATGACAATAATCACATACCTAATTTTAATGTTAGACCAAAGACGTTTTAACCAATCAACTTATGAAGGCTTTCAACACCGAAATAGACGCTGTACAAACAAGCCAGCCCTATCATACCAAGCACACTTATTCTAAACAATAAAGCATTTCGAGACCGTAAATAAGAGAGTCCCGTATAAAGCATAGCTAACAAACTAAAGAAAGATTGCAAAAACAAACGTCCATGAAAACACGACCAAGCATCATACTTATAGCCCGCCACCAATACCAAGGCAATGCTCATGAGCCAAAGCCCTAACCACGTGATTTTCTCCACATTTTCTTTAAATTCATCAACTGTCAAACACCTTATTCTTCTAAAAAACTGAAACGTTTGAATTATCATTAACCCTAATCCAAGTAACATAAGCAAAGTAGGAATCAGCGCCACTGCATAAATTAAGCTCCCTATGTATTTGAAGCGCGTTTTTACGCCCAAATTGAAGTCATTTTCGAGATCGGCAAACTTGTACCAAAAAGAAGCATACATAATAATTGGATACACATGCATTAATTTAGAATCACCGTTATAAATCGTGGGAGATTTCATCAAACGCGGTAAGTCAAAACCATAGAAACTTTTCAGGCCGATATAGGTCTTTTGATCATTCAAAGGAAAAATATCCATGTTATGAACCACAGGACGCCCTTCATAATACCAGTTTTCGGCAAATTTATACCCACCTATCGTCATCGTAATAACTCCCAACACCGTAAGTCGCAATAGGATTTGCTTCCAACTGACTTTAAAGTACCATAAAGTCAAAGCAATGACGCCAAATACCACAGGCACAAAAGCCAAAAAAGTACCTTTCGTCAAAAGGCCAAGGCCAAGTGCAAGCGCCAGCCAACGTTCTCCTTTGGCAGAGGGCGTCCGAAAATAACGCGACAATAACCAAAAGCACCACGTTCCTACTAAAAACGACAGGCTGTCGTTGGTCACATATAACGAAAACGTAATGTAAGAATGCAGAAAAATAGCCAACAAAAAACTTACATTGCGCGTAAAAATATTTTTGAAGTGGTGTTTGACCAACAGATACAAAACGGACAGATTAAGGCACGAGAGAATAACCGAGAGTATCTGAGTTACCTTTTGGTTGTATAGTTCGTCGAAAGTATAGAAAGGCTGGGCCAACAAATAATATAATGGAGGGTGCATAGCACAAAAAACCTCCCGAGTATGGGGCAGGCGATGTTGGGTAGCAATAAAATTGATGATTTCACCGTGGGCGTCTGCCCCAAAAGGAGAAATAGCAAAATATAAACCAACACGCAACGCAATCCCAAACCAAAGTAAAAAGATAGTCGTTTGCTCACGTTCAAAAAACGAAGTCAACATTAGAAAAAGGATAAAATACGAGATTAGGCCAAAGCGAATTTAAAAGTTATCCCTTATTTTAAGGGGCAACAAAAGTAAAGATTAATGGGAGCTTTATTGCACTTTTTTCTTGCAAAACCCGTTATTTTGGCAGAATTTCGCAGGCTTTTTTTAATGTTTCACCAAACTCACTTTTTATGCTTCTAAGGCACGATGAAAAGTTCTTACACAAACCTAATTGAGCAGACGTTTGAATTCCCGACGCTGGAGTTTAACGTCCAAAACGACCAATTGTCGTTTAACAATGTGCCACTTATGGACATTATTCGTCAGTACGGTACACCCCTTAAAATCACTTACTTACCCAAAATTGGTGAACACATCAGCAACGCCAAACAGCTGTTCAAAAACGCCTTTAAACGATGAAGAAGCCCTAAAGCATAATATTCACATCGAAACCTCATCGGCTTTCGATATTCCTATCATTCGGAACCTCTATAAAGCTGGAAAAATCAGCAAAAACACGTATATTATCTGTAATGGTTACAAACTTCCTAATTACCAAAAAGCCATTACAGAATTAATCAACGATGGCTTCAACGTCATGCCTGTCCTTGATAACCTGCGTGAAATTGAGTATTATGAGAAAAATGTCACCGCCGAATCGGTCAACTTTGCCATTCGGATTGCTACCGACGAAGAGCCCAACTTTGCCTTCTATACTTCGCGTTTAGGGGTTAGATACAGCGATATCAACGATCTTTACAAAGATAAAATCCAAAATAATCCGAAGTTTAAGCTCAAAATGCTTCACTTCTTTATCAATACGGGCATGAAAGATACGGCCTACTATTGGAGCGAATTGACGCGTTTTATGTTTAAATACTGCGAACTGAAAAAAATCTGCCCCGACCTTGACTCCATTGACATCGGGGGCGGCCTTCCCATTCAAACTTCATTACAATTCAACTACGATTATCAGCAGATGATTGATGAAATTGTAGAGAATATTCAGTGGATTTGTAACAAAAATAACGTTCCAGTACCGCATCTTTTCACCGAGTTTGGTAGCTATACCGTAGGCGAAAGTGGGGCAGTGATTTATCAAATCATTGACCAAAAACTCCAAAATGACAAAGAGATGTGGTACATGATTGATGGTTCTTTTATTACGCATTTGCCTGATTCGTGGGGAATGAATCAAAAATACATCATGCTGGCTGTAAACAACTGGGACAATGCCTACCAAAAAGTGAATATTGGCGGCTTAACCTGCGATTCTCAGGATTTTTATAATACCGAAGCCCACAGTGCAGATTTGTATTTACCTATTTTTGATTTAGAAAAAGAAGTTCAATACGTAGGCTTTTTCCACACGGGTGCTTATCAAGAATCTCTGGGTGGTTATGGAGGCATTCAACATTGTTTGATTCCAGCCCCACAACACGTTTTGGTAGATAGAGATGAGCAGGGTAACATTGTAACACGCTTATTTGCCGAACAGCAAGGTAGCGATAGTATGCTACATATCCTTGGCTATAAGCAAAATCCTACTTCGGAAGAAGCCCCCCAAGCCATTGATATAGAGGCCGAAGAAGAATTAGCTCATAGTTAACAATAAAAACGGCACGATTTTCGTACTAACACACAATAAGCAACACTGTTGTGTTGCTTATTGTGTCAATATCACTAAAATATTATGAAAAAAATAATTTCCTTCGCGTTGATTTTGGTAGTATTAGCAGCTTCAAGCTGCAACCGTAAAGGGTACTGCCCTGCTTATGACAGCTCCGTAAAAATTGAAAAGA
>JBGAUP010000411.1:0-5768 GCA_044228585.1 Runella sp.
CATCAATCATTGCTTTATTTAACACCTCATCAAGTCTTCAATGAACGACTGCTGATAACTAAAAATAGTACAAAATTGAACAAAATGTAGCATACTTATACATATTAGCTATTTTGTCCAACTAATGGGGTACACCATAAAGTTGGACACGGGGCAAATGTCACGGCCTGAACGACGAGTTTATGAGCAGGGCATGAATCCGAACTTTTGGCGGGACTTAACCAACCGCAAACAGCGCAACTATTATCGGGAACGATTTGAGCAAGTAATAAAAAAGTACGGTTTGGGTGTTTGTGAGAGGGTAGGCCAATTGATAGCGGAAAAGGTAGGAGAACTGTTACCAAGTTCAGAGATTTTACCCGACTCCCAAAATCAAAACTTAGGACATTTTACTACTTCAAATAAAGGGGTAAAACTTCCAATCAATCTAACCCCTTTAGAAACCCCTACCAGTGCCTACGAACGTCTTTGTAAAGTGTGTAGAACACCCATAGAACACCGACGTAAAGACGCTATATTTTGTGAGAAAAAACAGTGTAGAAACAAAGATAGTAACCTACGTAACAACCCAAAAAGACGGTTAAAACACAGAATAGAACAAACCGAATTATTTGATTTTAGGGAGGTGTTCAGGCCCTTTTACACAATACTACAACAACAGGATATACGGGATATAATGGCATAATTTAAATTGAAAGACGACGAAATAATACATTTGAAGATTATTATAGTCATACATACGCGTGACAAAGTTTAGGATATGATAATAATGACAGTTTTTAATCTAAATATTAGAAAGTAACGGCAACAGAAGAAAAAACGGTAGAACCAGAGGAGAAATTAGAGTATATTATCTGTAATAGTCAAGATTTAATCTGACAAATCAATTAAATTTGTAACGATTAAACAGATTAAGAACAATGACAACTCAGGAAAAAGTAATCCGCAACAAGGTAGGAATTTTGAATCTTGCCAAAACACTCGGCAATGTATCTCAGGTCGAAAAGGATGGGCTATAGCAGAGACACTTACCACGTTTAAAGAACTTATGAAGCAGGAGAAGCTGCTTGCTAGAAATCAGCCGTCGTAAACCTATTGAGAAAAAATCGAGTGGCGGCACAAATAGGAACAGGCAGTTGTTGAGTTTGCTGTTGAACAACCCGCGCTTGTGGTCAGCAACGTGTTTGTAATGTGAATTATGAAGCAAACGCCTTTATTTCTCCAAGGGGTTCGCTCGCGTGGCTGCACGATTTAGAAACTTTCTCTAAACGGCTCAAAGCACTGGAGGCCAAAGTAGCTCAGGATGGTTTGATTTTGACTGAATCCAGTTGAAGCAGTCACGGAAAAACAAAGAAGAAAAACAGGCTCTTGGAGAGATAGAAACCGAATTCCCAGGCTATTTAGGCTCTTCAAGACACTTATTTCGTAGTATCATCGTGCAAGTTTATAGGCCGCATTTATCAGCAAACATTTGTAGATACTTATTCCAAAGTTGCCTTTGCTAAAGTTCATCAAAGCAAGACAGCTTTGCAATGCCGACTTGTTGAATGATAGAGCATTATTCTTTGATAATCTATCTTGTTCCACTTTTGAGGATTCTTACTGACAGTGGGTACAGAATATTGTAAAATTGAACATCATTAGAATATCAATTGTATTTGTCTTTAGAAGATATAGAACATACCAAAAACCAAAGTTAAATCACCACAACAAAATGGAATTTGTGAACGCTTTCATAAAACGATTCAAGATGAATTTTATGCTGTAGCGTTTCGAAAAAAGCTCTACAACACCTTAGATGAATTACAAAAAGATTTGATATTTGGTTTGAAGATTACAATCGACACAGAACGCAATTAAGGAAAATATTCTTTGGAAAAACGCCTTATCAGACCTTTGTGGATGCGGCCAAATTAGCTTGGGAGAAAAGAATTGAACCTGTTTTTCTTTTCACACAGCAAACTGTAAGTTAACTCACAACTGTCAGATTAAGTAGTGGCTAATACAAATCCTAACAATCAATAGTTTATCGTACACCCTTTTGATAAAAAGTTACACCTTTGGTGATTTAAGGGTTCTTCTTTTTTTGTGCTATTTATGTAGTTTATTGCCATTGATTAGCTTTATTTTTTCGCTCAATACGTTCGGTCAATACCTCTAGCCAAGCCTCATGCTTAATAAGTCTCCGAACTATTAAAAGTATATCTGACAACCCTTTTTGTCTAAGAATAATTTTTTTAACCAATTCTTTTGCTTCTTCATCAGTCAGTATAACGTCTTCTACATGATATGAATTAGGGTAATGCGTTTCAAGCCAATTGTTTAGGTCTTGTTCTTTGGGAACTCCTTTTAAATCAACGTGTTCAACTTTTTCGCCTCCATCTACGTATAAAATCAACTTTCCCATTCTGCCATTGATAGCTTGTTTCATTAGGAGGTTGTCTAAGTAGGTTTCTATACTTATAGAAAAATCCTCAATACCTCTTTTAAAATCCTTTACCCACTTTTCCAGTTCCTTTACTCGTTCGTTATCTTGCCCAACTTGCGGCTCACCTGTTAGCAGTTCCACCACCGACACTTCTTGCTCCGCTATCCTTCCAAGTTGCTCAACAGTCAATTTGTCCCCGCGTTTCTCCATGCATTAGGTAGTGGATTGGCTCAATACCCAATTCTTCACTTTGGCTAATCTTTCTTTCTTCTCGAATAGCCTTTATATTCACGATATATCCATTCATCAAATATTGATATGCAATATTAGTACATACTGATTTGCAATGTTTTATCATAAAATGATTAATATTTTAATCTAATATTATATATTTTATCAATCATTTTATGATATTTGTACATCATTAAATGATTAATAAATAATGTCTAACACACAGAAACCACCACCGAAACCCCGCTTCAAGGTAGTCAGCAATTACGAGGAACGTATTTGCGGCAAATGGAAGCCAACAAACACATTTTACGAACACGTGAAAATCAATCAAAAACGGTTTGGTATGATGCTACGCGGTAGAACTTGAAATGACCGTAAGAGAAGCCAAAGCACTTGCCAACTTTTTTAAAATCCCTACCAACGACCTTATCAATTAGAAGTAAGCCCGCTCACTGTTTGCACCAGTGGCGGGCTTGTTAGTTTATCCATGTTTCACCAAAAACCATGTTAAAACCATGACAAAAGTAAGTAAAAAAGCCGTTTGCAAATCATGTTAAAGCAGGCCGAAAAAATCAAAGGGTAATGCTCAAAGCGTTATGACACTTCATACCCTCTTTGTTCCCCTCGTCGTGACCGTAGAACCTACAAAGGGTTTTATGTTGATTTTCGCATGACTTACAAAGGCGTTCGCTTTCAAAGGGCAACGGGTATAAAAATAGACAAATCGTCTGATTTAGACGCTAAAAGCCTCACTATCAAAGGAAATGTACAGCAAACCAATTTATTGAGGGATATAGAAAACAAAGCCCAAAAACTGTTTTCGGAATGTAGGCTAACCGAACGTTCCATTGATTTAGAGCTTATTTGGGGGTGCATTTTAGGAATTGACCATTTTAGAGACAAAACACCGTCTCTTTTAGGCTTAATTGCCCAATTTGAACAAAACCAAAACGAACGTTACGAAGTGGGCGACCTGTCCCCAAAATCGCACATAAAAGTACTTCGTTGGAATCGGTATTTATCCGAGTTTGTAACCTCAACTTTAGGCAAATCTGCTAACATTGACGACATAAAACCCGCTCATGCCCAAGCCCTGGAAACTTGGATTAAAAATGCACAAAACGGCCTCCCACAATTACACACAGCACATAGTTACACATTTGAAACGAATTTTAAACTATGCCGTTGAATATGAGTATATTAACCGAAATCCGTTGCTCAACTTTAAACGGAAAATCCAGTTTAAACAAGGTGAATTCCCTTACCGAAAAAGAAGTAGAAACACTGGCAAACATTACCCTTTTTGACCCTACGCTCCAATTGTACTCGGATATAGCTGTTTTTATGGCATGGACTGGTTTAGCCTACATTGACATTAGCAACCTACGCCCCGAACACCTAAAACGGACTACCGACGGGGACTTATTTATTTTGAAACCACGCCAAAAGACTTCGCAACCCTGTATAATCTACTTATCCGAAAAGCCTTTAGAAATACTCGAACGCTACCGCGACAACCCCGTTTGTAAGCGTACAGGTTTACTACTACCGATGCTCACAAATCAAGGACTCAACCGAATTTTTAAGGAGTTAGCACCATTGGCAGGGATTCAAAAGTAATGACGTGCCATTGCCTACGTCGCACTTTTGCCACTATCTTATACGGACGTGGTACAGACCAAAAAGCAATCCTGCCGCAATGGGTCATGCTACACTTGCCATGACCGAAAAAACATTATGCAGCCCTTCAACCTGATGCAATTATCCAGAACTTAAAATGCGTTTAGCCCAATGAAAGCACCGCTCACATACTCCGAACTAAACGACCTACCCAACAACGTAGAAACCCTACAAAACTACATCATTCTACTATATGGGGTTATTGGTTCGCTTACGCTTGATAACACGGTTTTAAGACAACAACTACACGAAGCCGAAAACGCACTTCTTAACGTCCAAAATACCGCTACTACCAGCCGACTATAAACAAAAAAGCCGATTCTATGAATCGGCTTTTTAAAATCGTTTTGGAGTGCTGACACCGCACTAAGATTTATCAACAACCTCGTTTGTTTAAAATCATACCCAAAAATAAGGAAAATAATCTACCACCGAAAACCCTAAAGCCCAAGAAACTTTTTTAGAAAGGTTTATCAGTTCCGAAATTACGGACATATCAGACATTACCGACCCTATCCCCTTCGTAACTGTAAACGGCTCAACGTTCGCAAGTTTAGGGGACATTTCCTTTGTATCGGGCGCACCCAAGGCGGGTAAATCAAGTGTAACAGGCTTTATACTTGCTACGGCCTTAATGAAAGAAAAACCCAAAGATTTAGACTCTTTGGGGATTGTTTCAAGCTATCAAGAAAACCGCCCTATTATCTACATAGACACCGAACAACACCCCTCCCACACCAAAAAACGCCTAAAATTGGTTCTTAAAATGGCAGGTATGGAACGGCAAAACACCGCCCTTTTTAAAGTGATGAATTGGCGAACCTTCCCACAACAACAACGCCACGACAATCTAATTCACGCCC
Source organism: Runella sp. (assembly GCA_044228585.1). Taxonomy (GTDB): domain Bacteria; phylum Bacteroidota; class Bacteroidia; order Cytophagales; family Spirosomataceae; genus Runella. Next base: position 5,206 of record JBGAUP010000411.1, read on the forward strand.
TTGACATTTATAAAAATGCCTGTTTGTGGGTTATTGACGGAATCACCGATTTTGTCACCAGTGCCAACAACGAAGAGGCGGGAAACGTCCTAATTAGTCATCTGATGCAAAAGGCAAGCGAAAACAACGCGGCCATTATTCTACTTATCCACGAAAACCCACAAAACGGCAAACTTCGCGGTCATATAGGCAGCGAAGCCGAACGCAAATGCGGGGGGGCAATATCTATCAAAAAAGACCGTGAAAAGGGCGTACACTTCATAGAGCCGAAATATTTACGAGATGCAGAAGACTTCACGCCCGTAGTGTTTCGGTATGATACCACCCTAAACCGCATGGTTTCGGTAGATACACAAGCAGCACAAATAGCCATCCAAGAACAACGCGACAAATCGAAAGGGAGCGAGACAAAACAACTGTACACTAAATGTATGGGTACAGATACCACACTATCAAGAGCCGACTTTAGAAGACGGATAGAACGCGAAATAGACCCCGAAAACAAACGGACACCTCAAGCCCGCGAAATAGCTGCAAACCGAAAAATTGAGGATATGGTAAAG
>JBGAUP010000412.1:0-3941 GCA_044228585.1 Runella sp.
TTTTCTCAGAAACTGGTGCCATAGAACAGGAAATCGGTACCGAAACGCTTCGATACCGATTTACAGATTAAGAATAGCCGTCTCCCACTCACTTTATACTGCCGCTTGCGCATGCCAATCTTCGGGATGACTCATGTTTTAGTGTTTAAGAAAACTCGTTTTTTAAGACTACAGGAACGGGTGATTGCGGCCTATGATGCTTGATACATAGTTTACTCTACCGCCTCTTGGTACCATTTTTCAAAATTAATCGGTGGCTTCCAGGGGTGACGAGGTTCGTAATAATTCCAGAGTAGTTTTGAGATTTTACGCAACAAAACATATCCTTCGTTGGTGGATTTCCAGCTTTCGTCTTGGTTGTTTTTGGTAATCACGCAATAGACATACTCTCCATGGGGTGCATGAACTAAAACAGCCTCAGAACGCGAACGATTGACTGCCCCATTTTTGCTTGCTGTTTTTATCTCTGGTGGTAACTGCGATAGTCCTTCCCCGTCCCAATACTGACGGCATAGGTTACGGTACATTCGGTCGGAGGCATCGGGACTGACGGCACGCCCCACCCGAATCATGGCCAACAGTTCCGCCATTTCGCGGGGACTGGTTTGTCCCCAGCCGTAGCGGGTGCGGTTGGCTTCTCGGCCAGGCGTACGCGAGTTGACCCGCGTAGCCGAAAAACCGTTTTTATCTAACCATTCATTGATAGTTTTACCGCCCCCTGCCAATGCCTGACACCAAAGGCTACCTGTATTGTCGCTGACGGTTTCCATGAGCATTACTACTTCACTTAGCGGTATTTTAGCCCCGTCTTTGAGCGAACCCACAATGCCGTCGTCGTAGTGAAGCGAATCTTTGTAAGTAAGAGTGGTGTTATAAGCCAACTCGCCCTTGGCAATTTTGTCAAACAATCCGCACTGAATCGGCACTTTTATCATGCTTGCCGTCGGAAAAAGTGTATCAGCGTTGATTTCAACGATGCTGTTGGTTTTTAGATTTCTAACATAGACTCCTACATCTCCTCGAAAACCTTTAATAGCCTCTTGGATTTGGGCAGCAAGTTTTTTGTCCACTTTCGTATTTTGGATTGCAGAAGGTTGAGCGAATGAGTAGAAGGCAAAAAGAGTAAAGTACAATATTTTTTTCATTGATTATGACGGTTTTAATGGGTGGTTTTTTCGTAGAGAGGCTTGATAAGTTGTGTTTATGGCCTTACCAAAGTAGTGTAAGGATTTAGCTGACCCGATTCAAAATCAGTTAGGTTTTGGAAGGTAGTTTGCGCAATTTGCGTAAGAGCTTCTTCCGTGAAAAAGCCTTGATGAGCCGTAATCAAAACGTTAGGAAAACTCATCAAGCGCATCAGTACATCGTCCTGAATGATGCTTTCCGAAAAATCATTGAAAAATAAATCGGCCTCTTGTTCGTAAACATCAATACCGAGATACCCCAAATGGCCACTTTTGAGCGATTTGATAACGGCCTTGGTATCAATCAAACCTCCTCGACTCGTGTTGATGAGCATGGCTCCAGATTTCATCTGTTGTAACGTATCGGCATTAATGAGTTGGTTGGTTTGGGGTGTTAGCGGGCAGTGCAAAGAAACAATGTCGGAACTACCAAACAATTGGGATAGAGGGACAAATTTGATTCCAATGGCTTCCAATTTGGGCTGAGGTTGTAAATCATAGGCCAAAACCTGACAGCCGAAGCCTCTCATAATTTTGGCGAATGCCTCGCCAATTTTACCCGTTCCGATTACCCCAACTGTTTTGCCAAAAATATCAAAACCCGTTAATCGTTCGAGCGAAAAGTTGCCTTCTCTGACGCGGTTGTAGGCTTTGTGTGTTTTTCGGTTGAGGGTTAGGATAAGTGCTACGGCGTGTTCAGCGACGGCGTGGGGTGAGTAGGCAGGAACGCGAACCACGGCGATTCCGTGGGCTTGGGCTGCTTTTAAGTCCACATTATTGAAACCTGCACAGCGTAAAGCAATGATTTTAACGTTTTTGGCGGCCAATTTACCAATTACTTCTGCATTGAGCAGGTCGTTCACAAATACACAAACACCATCGAAACCAGTCACTAACTCGACGCTTTCAGAACTGAGGGGAGTATCATAAAACCTAAGCTTGTGAGAGGTATTATAGCGATTGAAATAGAGTTGGTCGTAAGATTTTGTGTTGAAAACCGCAAGTTTCATGGTTTGAAAAGGTGACTTAATGTTAAAATAATGGTCTAATCATTTGCAAGGACTCAAAAAACACTTAGATTTGAGACTTATCAAGTTAAATTTTTTTTAAAACTAAACAAACTCTTTTCAACCATGGGACTCATGTCATTTTTTAAGGGCGTAGGTGAGAAAATCTTCGGCAAAGATGAACCAGCAGCAGCACCCGAAAAAGTTGCTGAATTGAAAGCGGGCGCCTTGCTCCAACACGTAAAAACATTGGGCTTACCTTATAATAAGCTTATCGTAAAAGTTGCGGGTCACACAGTTATCTTAGAAGGCGAAGTAGCCACCCAAGAAGATGCCGAGAAAATTGCTTTGGCGGTAGGCAACGTAGAAGGCGTAGAGGCAGTTGATAACAATATGACGGTTGTAACACCTGCTCCAGAAGCGCAATACCACACAGTAGTAGAGGGTGATTGGCTTTCTAAAATTGCTGCCAAATATTATGGCGATCCTCAGAAGTATGACATTATTTTTGAAGCCAACAAGCCAATGTTGACACACCCTGATAAAATCTATCCAGGTCAAGTGTTGCGGATTCCGCCATTGTCGTAGGTTCATTTAGATTCAAATACGAGTGGAAGGCGTTCGTGCTTTCCACTTTTTGTTTTAATGATAGGTCGTATTTTTTCAAATAATTAGACCACTGCGTCTTTGCGGGAATACTATAATCCCTTTTTTCTTCGACGGGCTTGGAGCTGTTTGAGTGGAAACGGCAGACGATTATAGTGAAGGGTGCTATAAACCTCCTCTCTTGCCCCAAAACTCTGATAAAAATCAGCGATAGATTTTACTTCGGGGCTTTCAAAATCAAAAACATAGTCAGATTCGGCGTATTCTTGAATCATTTGATCAATCAGCCAAGTTCGGGCATTGCCTTTACGACCTACGGGCGAAGCCGCGTTGAAAAGGTAAACAATTCTTTTACCACAGATAGCAAACATTGCTCCAGCCTCAATTTGTCCGTTGGTTGTCGCGTATCTCAGCCTTACCGCCTTTTTTGTAATCAAAACTTCAAATACTTTTTTCAGCAAAGCGTAGGTCGTTTCCGAAACCCCTCCTTCAATTTGAGAAGCATGGTTTTGTCGAAATAAGTCAATCAAAGGATGGCAATCAGTAGATTCTTGGGTTTCCCAATTGAATTTTTGGGCACGATTGAGATTCACCTGTCTATCGGCGGTGTAGTTTTTTTTTAGGGTAGAATAAGGCTGGCTTAGGGATAAAAGGTAGTTTTGACAATGGGCAGTCTCGTAATAGCGTAGAAAATTCCCCTCAGGAAAACGCCCCGAATACACAGAAATATATCGAAAGTGAGCGGGTATGTTTTGTAGAAGGGCTTCGCTACATTGCAAAAAATCAGCATTTTTTGTGGTAAATATGCCTAAAAACTGGCAAAAAAATGGCTGTTGAACTACCCGTATCAACCATTTTTTGCGAATGGGTAAGGGTAAAACAGCCTGCCATTCTTCGTTTTCTACCAGAACCAGTGCCACCCAATTGGGAGAGACTACGTCTAAATACCAAGTGTAAGCGTAAAGAATGGATTGAGGAGAAGTATCAATGAAACTGTTCCACTGATGGTCAGCAATTTGATGGCGTTGTAGAAAAAGAACAGCCATTGCGCTCATCTGAAAACTGTTTATTAGGATTTGGAAGTTTAGGGTTTACAGTTAATCGCTTGGGTCAAAGCTACAAACAGTAAAGTCCTCAACCTCTA
>JBGAUP010000030.1:0-31625 GCA_044228585.1 Runella sp.
CGCGCCCATATTTCGTAATAACCTTTTTTGGGTAACTGCACTTGTGCTGACCAATGTTGCCAAGCCAAACGATTTTTGGGAGGTTGAAGTGCACATTTTTGCCAAGTAGCTCCGTAATCGAACGACACTTGTATCTCTTTGACGGATAAATCGCCTGCCCATGCGTGTCCACGTAGCGAAAGTGTTTTGCCCAAATCAACCATTGCGCCCGTTTTGGGATAAGTAATCAACGATTTGACGGGCATAGATTCAATAATCCGAAAATTTTCGGGTGTTTCGGCCAGTTTTTCTCCTGGAGGAATAGGCTGACGTGGTACGCGATAGCTGTGCCCCTCCATTTTGGCACCGTCGTGTTCTTTGTTTCGAACTGCAATGGTATGTAACCACTTACCAGACACCGACGCAGGCCACCCACCTACCACCAACCGCAGTGGAAAGCCGTGCATCAAAGGAAGGTCTTGGCCGTTCATAGCCCAAGCAATGAGCGTTTCGTCTTCCAACGCTTTTTTGATAGGCACTCCGCGCGAAATCACCACTTTGTTGGGGTCACGGCTGGGGTGCAGGTCTTTGCAGTAGTAACCAATATAAACGGCATCGTCTTTTAGACCTACGTCGTTGAGAATGTCTTTGAGGCGTACTCCTGTCCACTCGGCACAACTCACCGCGCCTTGATCCCACTGATTTCCTGAGGTTTGGGGAACAAAGCCTGACCGACCATTTCCCCCACACTCCAGTACTAACTGGTAGGTATGGGTCTTGAATTTAGATTTTAAGTCGCTGATTTTATAGGTTTTCGGGGTTTTTACTGACTCGCCTTTGATGGTCAATGTCCAAGTATTCGGGTCTATTTTTTCTTCGGGGACAATGCCATTGTTACGAATAAACATCCGTTCAATGGGCGTAATGGCATCGTCCAATAAATGAGGTGGCGTTTCGACATTCCACGGCTTGTCGCTCAGCACAATCATATCGGGGTGTTTCCCTGTCAAGCCATCGTCTAATGCTAAAGGCACATGGTTTTTAGGCATATTTTCGGCAAAAATAAGTTCCGTACCGACGATTCCAGCCAAAGAAGTAAGTACGCTTTTTTTCAAGAAACCACGACGATTGTGAATATTTAAGCTCATAACAAGGGTTGATGTAATGTGGCTAACCAATCAGATGTATTTTGTAACACAAATAACTCTCGCAGACAAACTTAGTAGTATCATGGCAAAATACCATAAGGGATTGGCACAAAATAGCACAATTCAAAGAGGATAACGTGTACTTTAGCATTTAGTAGGTAGCTCTTCCCCCCGACAAATCAAAGGTGAAGCCTGTGGTAAAGCTATTTTTGGACGATACGATGTAAGCCACCAAATTGGCGGCTTCGTCGAGCGTGCCGCAGCGCTTCATCGGAATTTTGTCGGTCATGTATTTTACCTGTACTTCGGGCATGGCATCTACCAAGGGCGTTTGAATCACGGCAGGTGCCAGGGTATTGACCGTTATGCCGTATTCGGCGTATTCTTTTCCCTGTACTTTGGTCAGACCAATGACCGCCGCTTTGGAAGCCGAATAGGCCAACATTCCCGCGTTTCCTTCTTTGCCCGCAATGGATGCAATGTGCAGAATACGTCCGTACTTCTGCGCCATCATAGAAGGCAAAACGGCCTTTGAAGTATAAAAACAACTCATAAAGTTGACGTCAAATACCTTACGCAAATTCTCAGTGCTTACCTCGTGGCTTTTGAGATTGGTCACGCCCGTGATTCCCACACAGTTGACGAGAATGTCTATTTTTCTAAAGTGAGCAAGTACTTGTTCAACCACTTCCTGTACTCGTGCTTCGTCGGTGATGTCAATACCAATGAGTAGAGCTTGCTCTCCGTATCGTGCAAATTCCTCCTGTAACCCTTCTTGGTTAAAATCAAGTAAAGCCAATTGAGCCCCCTCGGTAAGGAGTTTATGGGCAATAGCCCGCCCAATTCCCGAGGCTGCACCCGTCACCAAAGCTACTTGTTCGGTAAATTCTTTCATTTTAATAGACTGAATATGAATCGTAAAAGTATAGTTAAATGCGTATATTAATACAATAAGTTGCTTCTTATGACATAGAATACTGCAATTTTAAACTATTTTTATTTTTAAAGTTCACCCCCTTCTATTTCTTACATTATTTCTCTAATCATCATGAAAAAATCATTTTTAGGCCGAAGAAAATTTGTCAAAAATGCAGCGCTTAGTACACTGGCTTTCCCTTTCATCTCTTCTGAATCTATCGCTGCAAAGCCTGTGACGGCTGGAAAACGCGTTGGCATCATCGGCTTGGATACTTCACATAGCACCGCTTTTGTCAAAGTGCTCAATGCACCCGAGGCAAGTGCTGATTTTCTGGGGTATAAAGTAGTGGCCGCCTACCCGCAAGGCAGCAAAGACATTGAAAGCAGCACGAAGCGCGTTCCAGCTTACACCGAAGAGGTAAAAAAACAGAACGTAGAAATTGTGGACTCCATCGCCGATTTACTCAAAAAAGTGGACGTCGTACTGTTGGAAACCAATGATGGCCGCCTTCACCTCGAACAAGCCCTTCAAGTACTGAAAGCGGGCAAACGCGTTTTTATTGACAAACCCATTGCGGCTTCGCTCTCCGATACCGTCGCAATTTTTGAGGCTTCCAAAAAATACAATATTCCCCTATTTTCAGCTTCATCACTACGATACATCAAAGGCATCGAAAAAGAGGATAAAAGCATCGTGGTCGGTGCCGATACTTTCAGTCCTGCGGTACTCGAAAAAACGCACCCCGATTTATTCTGGTACGGCATCCACGGGGTTGAGACCCTTTATACCGTCCTGGGAACGGGTTGTAAACAAGTGGTGCGGTTTCACAATGAAGGGACTGACATCGTAATAGGGACTTGGGCCGACGGACGCGTGGGTACATTTCGCGGTACGCGCACGGGAAAACACGACTATGGCGGTACAGTTTATACCAAAAACGGCAACATTGTACTGGGGCCTTACGGCGGTTATGAGCCGTTATTGAAAAGCATTGTCAACTATTTTGAAACGGGTACTGTCCCCGTTACCCCCGAAGAGACCATCGAAATTTTTGCTTTTATGGAAGCCGCCGACGAAAGCAAACGCCAAGGAGGTGTGCCCGTCACCCTCGAAAGTGTCCTCAAAAAAGCGCGAAATAATCATTGACCAATAAAAACAACCTTTCCAAGGTTTTGAACCTTGAAAAAGATAAAAATCACTGCTATGCCTTCCCAACCCTTTTCAAGACGCGAGTTTCTCAAAAGAAGCTCACTGACGGGGCTCGGCGCTGCCTTGACACCCGCATTGCTAACGACCCAACCCACCGAAGCCATCGCAAAATCGGCCACATTTTCGTTGGCCGAGCCACCAGCACTACTGGGCGGCAAGCCCGTTCGGAGTAAAGGCTGGCCTATTTGGCCTATTTGGAATCCCGAAACCGACGAAAAACAACTGCTCGAAGTGATTCGGAGTGGTGTTTGGTCGCGGGCGGCAGTGGTCAACGAGTTTGAAGCCCAATGGGCCAAAACCGTAGGGGCAAAACGTTCGTTGGCGGTCGTGAACGGTACCAATGCGTTGATTACGGCCTTGATGCAGTTGGACATTCGTGGTGGCGATGCAGTTTTAGTTCCACCCTACACTTTTATCGGCACAGTAGCTCCTGTCATTGCCACTGGTGCAATGCCTATCTTTGTGGACGTAGATCTTGAAACTTTTCAGATTGACCCTGCCAAAATTGAGGCAAAAATCACTCCTCGTACCAAAGCGATTATTCCTGTACACATTTTAGGACTCCCCGCCAATATGCCACAGATTTTGGCCATTGCCAAAAAGCACAATCTGGCGGTGATTGAAGATGCCTGTCAGGCGCACATGGCCGAAATCAATCACCAAAAAGTGGGTACATTTGGCGATGCAGGCTGTTTTAGTTTCCAAAATTCCAAAAACCTCGCTATCGGCGAAGCGGGAGCGATTGTGAGTAACAATGATTTGTTCATGGATCGCTGTTTTTCGTATCACAATTATGGCAATCCTTTCGGCATGGCGTCGGGAGTAATTGGCGCGGGAACGATTATTCAAGGCAACAAACAGCGCATTACGGAATACCAAGCGGCCATTGGATTGGCTCAGTTGAAACGACTGGAGGGAGAAACCAACCTTCGCAACGAAAATGCCGCCTATTTAAAAGCCAAAATTGAAAAAATCCCAGGCATTATTCCTTACAAACTCTACAACAACGTTACCAAAGCCGCTTTTCATTTATTCCCGTTCCGCTACCAAAAATCAGCCTTCAAAGGACTTTCTCGCGATACTTTCTTGAAGGCGTTGACCGCCGAGGGGATTCCATGCTCGAAAGGGTACGCTACGCTGAACAACATGCCCTACCTCGATGATGCCTTCAAATCAAAGAATTTCCAAAAAATGTACCCGAAAGCGCAACTTGACTTCAAAAAGTACGTCGAACGCAATCATTGCCCCAACAACGACCGACTTTGCAACGAAGAAGCCGTTTGGTTTACCCAAAATATGCTCCTCGGCACACGCACCGACATGGACGACATTGCCAATGCCATCGAAAAAATCTTTACCCACGCCGATAAACTCCTGACAATGAAATGAGAAAATGGATTTGGCTCATCGGTGTACTTTGGTCGCTTGGGGTTTCGGCAAAAGGCTGGAAAGCAGGCACAGCCAAAGTAATCATCACCCCCAAAGAATCTGTTTGGTTGGCTGGATACGCCTCTCGCACCCACGCGTCCGAAGGAAAATTGCATGATTTATGGGCGAAAGCGTTGGCATTGGAAGATGAAAACGGCAAAAAATGTGTACTGGTCACCACAGATATGCTGGGTTTTCCTAAAGCCATGTCTGACCGTATTCGAACGCAGCTTAACGGCAAATTGGGTCTGACCAAAGCCCAAATCATCTTAAACAGTTCGCATACGCACTCTGGCCCCGTGCTGGACGATGCTTTGCACGATATTTATCCGTTGGATGCCCAAGAAGAAGCCAAAATTGCTCGCTATTCACGCTTATTGGAAACGCAAATCATTACTTTGGTAGAACAAGCCCTGAAAGATTTAGAACCTGTTGAGCTATTTGCGCAAAACGGAGTAACGCGCTTTCAGGTGAATCGCCGTAACAACAAAGAAGCGTCATTGCGCGAACAAACCGAGCTAAAAGGGCCCAACGATTATGCCGTGCCCGTCATTAAAGCCGTAATGGCCAACGGAAAACTCAAAGCGGTGGCCTTTGGTTACGCCTGCCATCCAACCGTACTTGACCTCTATCAATTTTCGGGCGACTATCCAGGTTTTGCCCAAATCGAACTGGAAAATGCGCATCCAGGCGTTACTGCGCTGTTTTTCCAAGGAGCGGCTGGAGACCAAAATCCATTGCCCCGACGCACGATTTCACTGGCACGACAGTATGGCCGCGAATTGGCCGCTGCCGTAGAGAGAGTACTGGAAGAACCGATGCGAACGTTGCCAGCACAGCTCCAAACGGCTTATTCGGAAATAAATCTGCCTCTTTCTACGCCACCTACCGAAGCGGAATTAATAAAAACGCAAAGCGAAACTACGCCTTATCTGCAACGTTGGGCCACACGAACATTGGCCGAAATGAAACAGGGAAAACCTTTTCTCACCTCTTATTCCTATCCTTTGCAGATATGGAAATTGGGTGACCAACCATTGTTCAGTTTTGGGGGTGAATTGGTCATTGAATACGCCATCGAATGTAAAAAGCGATTCGGACAAGACACATTCGTGATGGCCTATTCCAACGACGTCATGGGCTACATCCCATCGGCAACCATTCTAAAAGAAGGTGGCTACGAAGGTGCTTCTTCGCAAATGGTTTATGGCTTGCCGAGTGTTTGGGACGCTTCTGTGCCTGAATTAATCTATGCAGAAATAGACAAACTTGCCCAACAAATTGGGATTGCTAAAAGTAAATGATAATTAACCACAAAGTTCACAAAGAATGGCGCAAAGGGCACTAAGCTATTCTTTGAGTTCTTCGTGCCATCCTTTGAGTTCTTTGTGACGGTCCGCCGTGGCGGTTTACAAAAAATCTATGAACATGAATTCACTCACTGCCAAAGCATACTTTTCGGGCTTTGAATTAGCACACGATACGTACAACGCCATTACGGCTGCCAGCAACGGCAAAATTTATTACGTCCTTTGTTCGGAATCGTATGATATTGGCGGGCAAATGTATGTGTACGACCCCGCTACCGACCAAACCGAATGGATAGCCGATTTGACCGAAATCTGCGGCGAAAAAGAAGCCAACGCCATCCCACAGGGCAAAAGCCACGTTCGTTTTTATGAAAGCAACGGCAAGCTCTATTTTGCCACGCACATTGGAGTTTATGAAATGATTGAGGGAATGGAACGTCTGCCGAAAAATCCTCCTAATGGCAAAAATCTTTATCCCGGCGGGCATTTTTTATCGTACGATTTGACAACGGGTGCCTTTGAAGACTTAGCCCTCGCACCCGAAGGCGAAGGCATCCTGACCATGACCATTGACCGCGAAAGAGGTCATTTATACGGCATTACGTGGCCGTTGGGTTATTTCATTCACTATGATATTTCTGCCAAAATTCTTAAAAAAGTCGGATTGGTTTCGGCCAAAGGCGAAGCAGGAATCCCAGGCGATGACTATCGCGTATTGTGCCGTTCGATGGTGGTTGACCCACGCGATGGCGCCGTTTATTTCTCCACTTCCGAAGGCGACATTTTTACGTATCACCCCGAAAATGAAGGTTTACAAAAAGTAGAAGGTGTTGACCTACGCTTAGATTATTTCGGGAAATACGACCCCAAACATCCAGGTAGCATGGGCTACAACTGGCGTAAGATTTTCTGGCACGTGCCCGAACAAGTCGCGTATGGCATTCACGGGAATTCGGGTTATCTGTTTCGTTTTGACCCAAAGACCCCTAAAATTGAAATCGTAGAGCGGTTGACTTCAGAGCCATCACGCAAAAGTGGTATGTTCGACCAATTTAGCTATGGCTATTTGGGTTTTCAAGTAGGCCCCGACAACGAAACAATTTATTATCTCACAGGCGGCCCTATCTACATAGATGGCAAACGTGTCAAAGGGGCCGACCAAATTGCCAAAGGTGCGGCCAAAGGCCTTGAAAACTTACATTTAGTGACTTTTCACCTCCCTACCCAAACCTACAAAGACCACGGCCCGATTTTCTATGCAGACGGGGGCCGTCCTACGTATGTCAATTCTATTACCATTGGAAGCGACGGCGCAGTCTATACCTTGGCGCGCTTTGAATACAATGGGCATCAGATTCAGGATTTAGTCAAAATTGAATGGCATAACATTTCGGAATAATGAGTAGGTAAAAATCAAAAAATCCTTCTTCAAAAAACTGTTCGGTAGCCGATTTATCCTTAAATAGCGTAGTAAATTGGTTCCTCAATAGGCTCATTTCGTCTCTAATTACCCAAAGTACCTTTCATGAATACTCCAGAAACTTCTACAAGCGGCGAATCACGTCGCAATTTTATCAAAAAAACACTCCTTGGCACAGCTACTTTAACCGTTGGTGGTGTTTTGCCAGGTTTTAGTGCTAAAAGTTATGCCAACATCCTCGGGGCCAACGAAAAAGTACGTCTAGGTATGATGGGCGTCAACAGTCGCGGATATGCCTTAGCCACCAATTTTGCCCTGCAACCCAACTGCGAAGTCGTTTCGGTTTCAGATGTGGATTCACGAGCATCGGAAAAGTGCATCAAAGCCGTTGAAAAAATTCAAAATTCAAAACCCAAAGACGTCCCCGACTTTCGCAAAGCCTTGGAAGATAAAGACGTAGATGCACTCGTCATTGCCGCCCCTGACCATTGGCACGCGCCAGCAGCCATCTTGGCGTCAAAAGCGGGCAAGCACGTTTACCTTGAAAAACCTTGTAGCCACAATCCCCACGAAGGCGAATTGCTGATGGCCGTAGCAGCCAAATACAAAAACGTCATTCAAATGGGCAATCAACGTCGCTCATGGCCCAATGTAAAGCTTGCGCTTCAAGATATTCATAATGGCGTGATTGGTCGCCCGTATTTTGCCAAAGGCTGGTACACCAACAACCGTGCTTCGATTGGCGTGGGCAAGCCAGCCGAAGTACCTTCGTGGCTCAATTATGATTTATGGCAAGGCCCTGCGCCGCGCCGTGCTTACAAAGACAATATTCTGCATTACAACTGGCACTGGTTTTGGCATTGGGGCACGGGCGAAGCCCTCAACAACGGCACGCACATGCTCGACCTTATGCGTTGGGGATTGCAGGTAGAATACCCAACCAAAGTATCTTCATCGGGTGGCCGCTATCGCTACCAAGACGACTGGGAAGCTCCTGATACGCAAGTGATTAATATTGAGTTTGGCAACGACAAATTCATGACATGGGAAGGCCGTAGCTGCAATAGCCGCCATATAGAAGGCAGTAGCGTAGGTGTCTCTTTTTACGGCGACAAAGGCACGTTGGAATACGGGGGCGGCAATGCGTACAAGATTTTTGATTTAGACAATAAATTGGTGAAGGAAGTAAAAAATGATTTGGTGATTGACCCACGCAACAAAATGGACCCTTCGCAAGCCCTTGATGCGTTCCATTTCCAAAACTTCGTGGCGGCTATCAAAGAAGGCAAACCGTTGGCTTCCGACATTGTGGGTGGCCATCAAAGTACCTTGCTTTGTCAGTTGGGAAATATTGCCTTGCGCTCCAACAGTATCTTAGAAATTGACCCTTCCAACGGCCATATTCTCCACAACAAAGCCGCTAAAAAACTCTGGAAACGTGAATATGAAAAAGGTTGGGAGCCTACGTTGTAACGATTCTTTCTGAACCACAAAGGGCACAAAGAATGCCCGCAAAGGACTCAAAGAGCTTGGTGTACTTTGTGTGTATTTCTCTGTGTTCTTTGCGGTTAATACATTTTACTGACAACAATATGAAATCCAACACGACCACGGTTGACGTAAGCAGCCTGACTAAACGGGAAACCAATATTTCTATTTTTTTAGTGGGCGTCATGTTTTTTATGTTTGGCTTTATCTCTTGGGTCAACGCCATACTGATTCCCTATTTCAAAATTGCCTGTGAACTCACCAGCTTTCAGGCGTATTTGGTGGCATTTGCCTTCTATATCGCCTATTTCATCATGTCGGTGCCAGCCTCGTACTTGCTCAAAACCCAAGGCTTCAAAAAAGGGATGATGATTGGTTTTTGGTTCATGGCCTTGGGGGCGTTCATTTTTGTGCCTGCTGCCATGACCCGTACGTACGGCATTTTCTTGATGGGATTGTTTACGATTGGCATTGGCTTGGCCATTTTACAAACCGCCGCCAATCCTTACATTACCATCTTAGGCCCCAAAGAGCGCGGAGCGCAGCGTATCAGCATCATGGGTATCTGCAACAAAGCCGCGGGTATTTTATCGCCGTTGGTATTTGCTGCCGTGATTTTACGTCCTACCGACACCGATTTATTTGCCCAGCTTGGAACAATGAATGCCGTTGAAAAAAGTGCGGCATTGGACGAATTGGTTCGCCGTGTGATTACGCCTTATACTGTTTTGGGGGTATTTTTGTTGGTTTTGGGCTACTTGGTCTATCGTTCCCCCCTTCCCGAAATCAATACCGAACACGAAAGCCCCGAAGTAGCCAGTGCCAATGCAGGAAAAACGAGCATCTTCCAATTTCCACACCTTATTTTGGGAGCAGTGGCTATTTTCCTTCACGTGGGTACTCAGGTCATCGCGATTGATACCGTCATCGGCTACGCCAACTCCATGGGAATAGACTTGCTGAAAGCCAAAACCTTCCCTTCTTACACCTTAGCGTGTACTATTTGTGGGTACATCATCGGGATTATTACCATTCCCAAATTTGTCAGTCAGGTGAATGCCTTGCGTTTTTGTACCGTTTTGGGGGCTGTTTTTACGCTGCTTATTATTTTTGCCAATGGTTCTGTCACATTCCTCGAACACACCGCCGACCTTTCTATTTGGTTTGTGGTGTTATTGGGTTTGGCCAATTCCTTGGTTTGGGCAGGTATTTGGCCTTTGGCATTGGATGGCTTAGGGCGCTATACCAAACTCGGTGCATCTATTCTCATCATGGGCTTGTGCGGCAATGCCATCATGCCTCTTTTCTACGGCTATTTTGCTGATTTGTACGACGTCCGCACTGCCTATTGGGTCTTGTTTCCCTGCTATTTGTATTTGGTGTATTATGCCGCTTATGGCCATAAAGTAAAACGTTGGGGGTTTTAAGACTCGCCTAAAAGATTAAAAAAAACTGGGTTCCTATGTTACTGTAACAGCCTCGGAGAGGCGCAATATTTGTAGTAGAGTACATTTTTCGACCCATTTAAGCTCCGTAGGAGCGAAATATTAAAAGCTATCACGCTCCTACGGAGCTTAAAAAGAAGAGGTTGAAATTTCCATAACTACAACTATTGCAGTCCTAACGGACTTAGTATTATCCATGAAAATAAAACTCACAAACGGTACTGTCCTTACTCCCTTCCGCGCCATAAAAGGCGGAACGATTGTCATTGAACACGGCACGATTTTAGGCATCCACGAAGGAAATATAGAAGTACCTGATGCTATCGAAATTGACGCCAAAGGCCAGTACATAGCGCCTGGCTTCATTGACATTCACGTCCACGGAGGCGGAGGTTTTGACTTCATGGATGGCACCGAAGAGGCTTTTCTAAAAATCGCCGAACTTCACGCGCAATATGGCACTACTTCGTTGGTTCCAACGACCCTGACAGCAGAAAAAGAAGATTTACTGCAAACCTTAGATGTTTATGAAAACGCAAAACGTCGAAACACCAAAGGGGCGGCTTTTCTCGGAATCCATTTGGAAGGTCCTTACTTTGCGCTAAGTCAGCGAGGAGCGCAAGACCCGCGCTACATTCGCAATCCCGACCCTGCCGAATACGAAGAAATTCTCAGTCATTCGTCTTCCATTGTACGTTGGAGTGCCGCGCCAGAGTTGGAAGGCGCGATTCCGTTTGGACAACGTTTACGCCAAAAAGGTATTTTGGCCGCCATCGCCCACACCGACGCGTATTATGACGACGTATTGGCCGCCTATGAAAATGGCTATTCGCTCGTAACGCACTTGTATTCTGCTATGTCGGGTGTGACGCGCAAAAATGCGTTTCGGTACGCGGGGGTGATTGAAAGTGCTTTTTTGTTGGATTTAGACGTTGAAATTATTGGTGATGGTATTCATTTACCCGCGCCGTTGCTCAAACTCATTTACAAAATCAAAGGGGCTGACCGCACCGCCCTCATTACCGACGCCATGCGCGGGGCGGGTATGCCCGAAGGCGAAAGTACGTTGGGTTCTTTGAAAAATGGCTTACCCGTCATCATCGAAGACGGAGTAGCCAAGCTCCCCGACCGTACTTCCTTTGCAGGCAGCGTAGCTACCTTCGACCGATTGGTAAGAAACATGGTCAACATGGCCGATGTATCGCTGTTGGAAGCCGTGCGCATGGCAAGCACCACGCCCGCCCGCATCATGGGGGTTGACGACCGCAAAGGTATTTTAGCAAAAGGAAAAGAGGCTGATATTGTGTTTTTTGATGAGGATATTAATATCAGTCTGACGATGGTTGGGGGGAAAGTGATTTACTCTAAATAAAGATTAACCGCCACGGCGGGCCGCCGCAATAGATGCCATAATTGCGCCCATTGCGTAAAACCATCGCGTCCATTGCGGTTAAAATAAATTTCATAAAACATTGATAAACTTCATTAACCAAGGCATTCAAAAGAAGCACCATTTACAAGTAAATAATACCAAATGAGTGCTTATTTGTCCAAAAATCTACCCACAAATTATCGCATTTATGAAAGCACGCGTTTTAGGCTGTTTGCTGGCCGTTAGCAGTTTAACCCTCCCCACCATGGGCCAAGAAAAGAATAAATCAGTCAGTTTGATTGTACTGGAGCCTGGGCACTTTCACGCAGCATTGGTACAAAATACCCGATATGACAACGTCAATCCCATCGTACACGTATATGCCTCCAAAGGCCCAGATGTAGAATCGTATCTGGATAAAATCAAAAAATACAACTCCCGCCCCGACGACCCTACCAACTGGAATGAAAAAGTTTATACAGGCAACGACTTTTTCCAGAAAATGTTGAGCGAAAAAGCGGGAAATCTGGTTGTATTGGCAGGAAATAACCAAAAGAAGACCGACTACATCAAAAAATCGGTGGATGCGGGGCTAAATGTGTTGGCCGACAAACCCATGGCCATTGACGCCGCGGGATTTTCGTTGTTGCAAGAAGCGTTTGCCCAAGCTAAAAAGAAAAACGTATTACTCTACGACATCATGACGGAGCGTTACGAAATCTCCAACGCCCTACAACGCGAACTGGCCATGTTGCCAGAGTTGTTTGGTACGTTACAAAAAGGAACGCCCCAAGACCCCGCCGTAACTAAAGAAAGCGTTCACCATTTTTTCAAATACGTATCGGGCGAGCCGCTGATTCGGCCAAGCTGGTTTTTTGACGTAAATCAGCAAGGTGAGGGCATTGTGGACGTAACTACGCACTTGGTGGATTTGATTCAGTGGAGTTGTTTTCCTAATCAAGTTATTAATTATCAGAAAGATATAAAACTGCTAAAAGCCACCCACAACGCCACAACGCTCACGCCAGAACAGTTTAAATTGGTAACAAAAAGTGATACTTATCCTGATTATTTGAGAAAGGATGTAAAAGGCAAAAATCTGGAAGTATATGCAAACGGCCAAATTGATTATACTTTGAAAGGAGTTCACGCACGCGCTTCGGTAATTTGGAATTTTCAAGCACCACAAGGCACGGGCGATACGCATTATTCGATTATGAAAGGCAGTAAAGCCAACCTAATTATTCGTCAGGGAAAAGAACAAAACTTTAAGCCAGTGTTGTATATTGAGCCTTTGAAAGCCACTCCTGCCTACGAAAAAGCAGTAGTCGAAGCTTTCAAAAAAGCACAGGCAGCGTATCCAGGCATTGAGTTGAAGAAAAATGACAAAGGCTGGGAAGTAGTGATTCCAAAAAAATACGACATCGGCCACGAAGCCCACTTCTCTCAAGTGGCAAAGAAATACATGGATTTTTTGAAAGCAGGAAAATTGCCCGAGTGGGAAGTACCCAACATGATTTCTAAATATTATACCACAACGGAAGCGTTGAAATTGGCAAAAGCGAAAAAGTAGATACTTTTTTAACCGCACGGACGGCCCCGCACAAAGGTCTCAAAGAATAGCACAAAGGGCCGCGAAGATTTTCTTTGTGGCCCTTTGTGTAAAAACTTAGTGTTCTTTGTGGTAGAAAAATACTTATCTACACCAACTCCCCGTACAAATCAAACTCCTCCGCATTGGTAATCTTTACGTTGGCAAAATCGCCCAAACGTACAAACTGAGAAGCGGGAAGCAACACTTCATTATCTACTTCGGGAGAATCAAACTCGGTACGGCCAATAAAATAACCTCCTTCTTTGCGGTCAAAAAGTACCTTGTAAGTATTGCCTATTTTTTCCTGATTCAAGGCCCAAGAAATATCCTGCTGCACGGCCATGATGTCGTCGGCACGTTGTTGTTTCACTTCCGCAGGCACGTCGTCGGGTAGGGTGTGCGAAAAAGTTTGCTCTTCGTGGGAGTAAGTAAATACGCCCAAACGGTCGAAACGCGTGCGTTCCACAAACTCAAGGGTTTCTTCAAATATTTCTTCCGTTTCGCCTGGGTGGCCTGCAATCAGTGTGGTACGTAGTGCAATATCGGGTACTTGGTCGCGAATCGTTTTAATCAAATCTTCGGTTTTCTCGCGCGTAATGCCCCGACGCATGATTTTCAACAATTCTGTGCTACCACTTTGAAGCGGCATATCCAAATACTTACAAATATTGGAACGCTCGCGCATGACATCCAGCACATCCATCGGAAAACCCGACGGATAAGCATACTGCAAACGAATCCACTCAATGCCTTCTACGTCAGAAAGGTGATTCAATAATTCCGACAAATTGCGTTTTTTGTAAATGTCCAACCCATAATAAGTCAAGTCTTGCGCAATCAAAATCAGTTCTTTTGTTCCTCGCCGCGCCAATGATTTCGCTTCTATCACCAAATCGTCAATCGTCCGCGAAACGTGTCCGCCGCGCATGAGCGGAATGGCGCAAAAACTACACGGGCGGTCGCAGCCTTCTGCGATTTTGAGGTAGGCATAATGCGCGGGAGTCGTCAACAAACGCTCTCCGACGAGTTCCTGTTTGTAATCCGCTTTGAGGGTTTTGAGCAAGCGGGGCAATTCGTTAGTACCAAACCACGCGTCCACCGTTGGAATCTCGACGGCCAATTCGTCCTTATAACGATGTGACAAACAGCCAGTTACATATACTTTATCCACCAAGCCTGCCTCTTTGGCGTCGGCATAACGCAAAATAGTATCAATAGATTCCTGCTTGGCGTTGTCAATAAATCCGCAGGTATTCACAATCACAATGCTGGCATCGTCTTTTTTGGATTCGTGCGAAACGTTGTAGCCGTTGCCTTTGAGTTGGGTGAAAATATTCTCGCTGTCCACCAGGTTTTTACTACATCCCAGCGTCACGATATTGACTTTATTTTTCTTGGTTCCTTTGGTTTTCATTTGTTATTTGTACGGCTCACCTGCTTTGGGTAAAGCTTCTTTTATTTCCTCGAAATAAGGATTATCAGATTTAAGTATAATTGTTAGAAAAAGAGATCCTTCAAATGAAAAGTCCCATCTTATAAATTGGGTAGAGGCATAAATTTTATACCATTTTTCAAAAAGCCTTTTACGTTTGGCTTGACGTCCGTCTGACTGATCACAAGTGTATAAAATGATAGCACGTTTATCCTCAAAAAATTCAAGAAGATGATAAACTACAGTTTCAGCAATTCGAGGATTATAAACACGAGATAAAGAGGTAGTTAAAACACGAAATCCGAAAATTTTTACAAATTCAGAAAAAGGTTCATTTTCAAAATACCCATCTCCTTCAGCAAAATAAATTTCGTACTCAGTCCCTTCTTCAGTACAAAAGACGATATCGTTATTCTTGCGGTGACTTGGATAAGGGTTGAGGGACGATGAACTTGATACCATGCTCTTTTGCGGCTTGCTCCACACCTTTTTCATGGATAATTTTTTTATCCTTAGAAATACGCAAAGCAATTTCTTTCAACCGTTGATATTTTTCTTGCTCGCTCATAGCGATTAAATTTTTACAAAATTAACAAAACCTGTCTCGAAAACACCAAGTTATGTAAACAAAGTTCGGCAACTCAACTACAAGCTTGACAATTGATTAGGTATTTGAGGGAAGGTCATTTCCTCAAATTCAACAAATAAGCCCCCATGAGGCCGTTGTGGGCCCATGTGCCGCGCATACGTCCGGGTGTGAGACCCAGCGGGTGGCTGCCTAAGGCAAAATCCACATCCCCATCGCCGTCAATGTCGCCTGCATCTAAAGTCAGCCAACGTCCCATGCGGCCAATCGGAATAGACCAAGGTTTAAATTTCCCGCCTTGATTTTCAAAATAGACAACGTTGGTTTGGGGATTGGTGTCAATATCGTCATAAAACGCAATGCTGACCATGTCTAAATCACCGTCGGTATCTACATCAGTAGGAATAACTTTGTAAGCCCCATCAATGGGATAAAAATACCGTTGTTTAAACGCTTCTTCTGCTTGATTTTCAAATACATACAGCCCATGATACGGCTTAAAAATGACTGAATAATCGGCATTGTCGCCGCAGGTATAGAGAATATCCAAACGACCATCTTTGTTTATATCAACCACATCAAAGTAACTTGAACCAAAAACGGGCGGAAAGCGCAGCAACGTTTTTTCTTCAAAATTCAAATCACCTTTGTTGAGATAAAGCACAATTTTTTCGTCTCCTTGCGCAAAAAGCGTCATTAAATCAAGCAAGCCGTCTTTGTTCCAGTCCACCACGACCGTGCGCAACGCACCGGGTACAGCACTCAACACTTTAGGAGTGTACTTTCCCGTTGTGTTTTTCTTCCACACCGAAAACTTTCCTTCCAATACGCCAAATTCGCACGTAATCAATTCTGGTTGGCCATCTTTGTCTAAGTCTTGTTGGAGGGTTTGGGTAGGACGATAAAGTTGGGTGAGCAAAAGGGTGGCATTGTTTGCCGTTTTTTGACCCATATTTACCGTTTGGGCGTAGCCGTTGGCATTGTAAGTTACCTTGACCGATTCGCCAATGTACGTCACCAGTAGGTTTTTGTGCGAAGCATCCAGAAATTGCAAATCACTCACGGCAGGCTGCCCACCAAATCGTTTGACGGGTTTGCCTTCGGCATCCATCAACCACACCGTTTTGTTGACTTCGTCGGCTACATACACTCCTTTGTTGGCTTCGTCTATGCGTACACAGGTAACATTGGCCATTTCTTGTTCGATGGGTGAAAACAAAGGACGAATTTCAAACTGTTTTTCGATTAAAGCCGCCTTTTGAAATGGGGCCAATGGCGTAAGGCGTTTGGGCGCCAAGCCCAAGTAATATTCTTTTATTTTCTGCCAATCTTCTTCCGAAATCGACGGCTTGGCTGCCTTTACTTTGAGGTCATTGGCGTTGAGCTTTCGGATTTTCTTCAGGTCTGCATCTAAGCCCAACCGCAATGCCATGTAGGGAAGTACGTCTTTTTCCCAAATGGTTTTGGGCAATAATTTGGGGTCTGGAAACAAATGACAGCCCCCGCAGTGTTGCTGGGCGAGGAGCTCATATTGAGCAGGGTCTTTTTGACAACCCATTACAAAAATAAACAGGAGCAAAAGACTAAAGGCCGTGCGTAAAATCATAGGTTTTTGGAAATAAAAGCCAAACTTACGGGCTGTAGGCCGATTTGCCAAAACTACCCTTCTATTCGCCCAAAACCACACAACTATAAGGCGAAAGTGTAAGTTGGTCTATTTTTAGAAAGCGATTTTCGGAATGTGTGTTAAATAAGATTTCTGTTGGCATAAAAGGCACCGAAAAAGTAACGGTTTCTCCAGAAATATTGTGTAACATCCACGCTTCTTGGTCGGAAAGTTTTCGTTTGAAAGCCACTATTCGAGGGTTTCGGTTAGGCAGCGGCTCTATTTTTCCGTGAATGTTTCCGATGAGGGGGTGGGATTTTCGAAAATGAATCAAACGCCTATAATAATGGTATAAGGAATCGGTATCGTTCATTTGGCCTGCTAAGGGAACGACGGCTTTACTTTTACTGTATTTGGGTTTCATCCAACGCGCCCGTTGGCGGTCTTTTTGACGATAATCCCACAAAAAGGGTTCTCGAATAAACTCATCGGGTTTTTTGCCCAGCATCCCGATTTCTTCCCCATAATACAGATACGGTTGCCCAGGTAATGTTAGCAGAAGATTAGCCGCTACTTTTAAGTGATTGATGTTTGCTTTGAGTACACTTCCAATGCGTGTTTGGTCGTGGTTGGTAAGCATAATGGCATCAATAAAACGCGGATTGATACGTGCAAAGACTTGGCGATTTTTAGTCAACATCGTTACCAGATGCACGGTGTCGCGCTCCTCCGCAATTATTTTTTGAAGGGCTAAACTCAAATCAAAGTTGAAATTGGCAGTCAGTCCTCGGAAATAGGGAGCTATTTTGTCGGCAGCAGTCCAAACTTCGCCTACCAGATACACGCTGGGATTGGCTTTTTGCATTTCGGTTCGGAACTCTACCCAAAAGTCGTAGTTTTTGTACTCTTCCCATTCGGGATAAATGTGCCGAGCAGCATCCAAACGAAAGCCGTTCACGCCCATTTGAAGCCAATAACGCCCGATTTCGTAAATGGCCTGACGCACAGGTGGATAGTCGCAGTTCAAATCGGGCATTCCTTTCCAAAACAAACCGTAGTATTTTTCGGTATTACCGGCGGCCTCATGCCACGGCTTCCGTTCCCACGTATCGGGCGTAGCTTCACGGGTGGCTATGCCCAAGGCTTCGATTTCTTCGGGGCTTTTCCAATTGTAATAGTTGCGATAGGGGTTGTCTTTGCCCTTCATGGACTCTTGAAACCACGGGTGTTGTACACTCGTATGGTTGATGACCAAATCCATGATTACCTTTATACCCCGAGTATGCGCTTCGAATAGCAGACGATTAAAGTCATCGAGCGTACCATATTCGGGTTCAATACTGTAATAGTCAACGACATCGTATTTGTGATAACTCGGCGAAGGCTGGATGGGCGTTAGCCAAATGGCTTCAATACCTAAGTCGTGTAGATAATCTAACTTAGAAGTGATTCCGTTGAGGTCGCCGATACCATCGCTGTTGGAATCACAGAAGGAGCGAACGAAAATTTCGTAACAGATGCGCGGGTAATTGGACAAAATTAAAGCCGATTAGGATTAGAGATTTTTAGACCTTTAATAGCTTTAAAATCCCGCTCATTGTCAGTAAGCAGTGTCAATTTATTCACTAAAGCTGTTGCGGCAATAATTGCATCTGGTGTTTTTAATTTGTATTTGCGTCTAAGTTCAATTGTTCTCGAAGCTATTTCATCAGAAAGCGGGTAAATGATTGAATCTTCAGCAAAAATTTCAATTTTCTGATAAAGGCTTTTTTCTTCGGTCACCCAACTCAGTAACTCAATTTTTGTAATAATCGAAATGTTGCTTTCTAATTCAAAAACTGAGTCCATAAAATCAAACCCTTTCTCAGACAGAAATCCATCTAAATATTTACTTGCAATAGAGGTATCTATCAAATAATAGGTTACCATTCTTCTCTTATCTCTTTAACATGTGCCTCCAGTCTTTCTGCCTCTTTTCCTGAAATACTTTTTCTGAGACTACGGATACGATTTTTTTGGGAAGGTGTCGCGTTTTCCTCATCAATAGGGAGGATAATAATTTGTACTCTTTTAGCATCAAAATCAGGCGGAAGTGAGTAAGTAATCTTATGCTCTTTCACTTCTATAAAGTCACTTATAGCATTCATAAATAACAATTGTTTTATCAAATATAGCTTTTTAGTTGCTACGATTTATCAATGCTTCGCCAAAATCTTTTGTATATACTTCCCCAAAATATCAAACTCCAAGTTTACGATGTCTCCTACCTGTAATTGATGAAAATTGGTATGTTCGTAGGTATATGGAATAATCGTTACCCGAAAGCCATCGTCTTCTGAATTGAAAACGGTCAAGCTCACCCCATTCACACAAATTGAACCTTTTTCTACCGTAATATTTCCCACTGAAGCATCGTATTTAAAATCAAATAGCCAACTTCCTCCTACTTCTTCAATATAAGTGCAAACGCCCGTTTGGTCCACGTGACCTTGCACAATATGACCATCGAAACGACCATGCGCGGGCATACAACGTTCCACATTGACTTTAGTACCTACCTTCCACTGACCCAAGTTGGTTTTTTTGAGGGTTTCGTCCACTGCCGTTACCGTGTATGTGTCTTCGTCAAGACTGGTAACCGTCAGACAAACGCCGTTGTGACTTACGCTTTGGTCAATTTTGAGTTCGGGAGCCAAAATAGACCGTAATCTAAACGTAAGATTTGTTCCTTTGGCAATGATTTCTACTACCTCAGCAGTGGTTTCTACGATTCCTGTAAACATATTTTTTACTTCAAAATCCCTAATAGGTATTGACCATAACCACTTTTGAGCAACGGCTTCGCGATTTCTCGAAGTTGTTCTGCATTGATAAAGCCCATTCGGTAAGCCACCTCTTCAATACAACCGATTTTAAGCCCTTGACGTTCTTCAATGACTTGGACAAACTGCCCTGCTTGCATCAGTGAAGCAAAAGTACCCGTATCTAACCAAGCAGTTCCCCGATTCAATACCCCCACTTTGAGCTTTCCACGTTCCAAATACACTCGGTTGACGTCGGTGATTTCCAATTCGCCACGAGGACTGGGTTTGATATTTTTAGCGATTTCAACTACATCATTATCATAAAAATACAACCCAGGTACTGCATAGTTTGATTTGGGATTTTCGGGCTTTTCTTCGATAGAAAGCACATTGAAATCTTTATCAAACTCTACTACTCCGTATCGTTCAGGGTCTTGTACTTGATATGCATACACCACGCCCCCTTCAGGGTCGTTGTTGGCTTGTAGCAATTTGCTGAGGCCACTACCATAAAAAATATTGTCTCCTAAAACAAGAGCTACTTTATCATCACCAATAAAATCGGCCCCAATGATGAAGGCCTGTGCCAAACCATCGGGGCTGGGTTGCTCGGCATAGCTAAAGGTACACCCAATGCGGCTGCCATCGCCCAGAAGTTTCTGAAAATGAGGTAAATCGTGGGGAGTAGAAATAATCAATATTTCACGAATACCCGCCAACATTAAGATGGAAAGCGGATAGTATATCATCGGCTTGTCATAAATAGGCATGAGCTGCTTGCTTACGGCCAACGTAAGCGGGTGTAAACGAGTGCCAGAGCCTCCAGCGAGTATGATTCCTTTCATTGGGAAACGATTATTTTTTGTTTCTGTGTTTGTTGTCCCAAAATTAGGCAATTCGTTTGGAAAGGCATGATAAAAAATAAAGCCCGCCGTTTTGGCGAGCCTTATTGATAACCCCCTACCTAAATAGTATCATGTAGGGTAATCTCTAAAAAATGTTAGTCATTTACGGAAATAGAACCCGAACTTGCTCGCATTGTGACAAGTGTACCGCCACCGTTGAGTGCGCCTTTTACGCGGTCTTTTTCTTTGGTTCCGCTAAAATTATTCAAATCGCCCACATTCACACGGTTGGCGCGTAAGTCTAAATCAAGCCCTTTGTTTAGAGGCATCTGCACGTGAATCCCCCCCGCCGAAGTCGAAAGGTCGAGGTATTTGCCTAAGGTCGTGATTTCGGCGTCTATTCCACCCGCACTGGTCGAGGCTTTGAGTGCCGCTGCTACCCCCGTCAGGCGAATTGACCCACCCGAAGTGGTAGCCACCAATTCACCTTTGATGTCACCGCCTTTGATACTCCCGCCGCTGGTACTGGCGCGTACATTTCCATTCATTTGATTGAGGCTAATACTCCCGCCAGATGTCACCAATTTAATATCCCCTTTGCAGGCGTCGGCTTTGATGCTACCGCCACTGGTACTGAGGTCGAGCAGGTCTTGGCAATTGGCCAAATGGATACTTCCTCCCGAGGTACGTCCTTTTACATTGCCGCTCAAATCATCTAAATGAAGACTACCACCGCTGGTAGAGAAGTTTTGAGTTCCTGATAGTTTTGCCAATTTGATGCTGCCGCCGCTGGTGGCTAAGTCGGTCGCTGTTTTTTCAGGAACTGTGATTTTGAAAGAAATGCTCAAGGCTTGTTTCCAGTCCCATTTTTCGTTTTCGTTTTTGCGCTTGGCTTTGCATACGAGCGTTTCGCCTTCTTGCGCTACGGTCAATTCGTATTCTTTGAGACGGTCTTCGATTTCTTCTTTGCTCAATTCAGACTTTCCGTTCCAATTGTTAGAGCGAATATAGACTTCTACTTTGGCTTCGCCACTTTGGCCAGCTACGTTAATACTTCCTCCCGAAGTACGTACGTTGAGTGCCTTAATGGCCGATGCACTGAATGTTTTGGTCATGTAAGGCTTCTCGTCACTGTTTTGAGCCAAAGTGACAAATGCTACTAAGAAAAGAGCTAATGAGGATAAGATAGTTTTCATGCTTGTGTTAATTTGTGTTTTGCTCAATGATGCAAACCAACATCCACACGTTGCATAAACTTCTATTTTTATTCCACCAGATTGCAATCAGCCCTAATTCAGATGGAAAGGAGTTGAGTCTTTGTTAATGATTTTTGAACTATAAATAAGCCCCAGTATTAGGATACCAACAACAATTGCACTGGCAATTTGAAGCGTAGAAAGAAGATTGAAATAATAGGCTTCGGTATGAGAGTCTTTCATCAATTTTTTCCCTATTACAGATTGTATTTTGGTCAACTCTCCAAGTTGCTGAATAGATTTTTCAAAAATTAAACTTCCCTGTGTGTAGAACAAATCTTTACTTGTATCGTCCGACGCATTCAGACCAAGTTGAATAATTGTCTTTTCTAAAGCGGCATAGGCTTGAATGTTTTGCTTAAAAGCATCAAGACTTTTAACCTCTTCTTCTACCAGAGAAGTTTTTTCAAACGCCGTAATCAGCGAATCCATTTTTTTGCTGTGTGCATCAAGTTGAATCGCAATATGGGGCATTTCTCCTATGTTTTTGTTTGAGAGCGTTCTTTCTAAAAGTAATCTTTTGGAATATAAGTGTTCGCTCAAATAGATAATATCAATGGCAGGTATCAATCGGTCTTCATAAATCGAAGAGAAAGATTGGTCAATAGAATCCACACTGCTTCGAGAAATGAAGCTATTGAGCATAATAAATACCATAATACCACTAAGCAAAAACGCCGCTTTGAGTTTTTGCTGAATTACGAATGACCATTTCATAGTGTTGGTGTCAAGAGGAAGCTTATTTACAGAAACGTAACGAATGTAAATAAAAACTTTCCCTTCCCCAACTTCTCAAGGCGTGAAAATCAATTTATGATAACACAAGGATTAGTGAGTAAAATGGCTTTGTTGCAACGGTGATATATTTTAGAGCCTCGCTACTTGCGAGGTTATTTTATGCCGCCTTATATGCGACAGGCATTCCTTGCCTTCGATAGGTATTTAAGATGTGGCATTTTATGTTTACTTCGGTTTTTTGATTCAATTTTCATTAATTGTTCTGTTGAAACTTATTTTGTATCTTCATGACGGTTTCATTTGGAGCTCCGTTTTGTATTACTTATATTTTCCATTCTTTCTTCAATTTTCTGGATGTATTCCTGCTTCTATTTGTTGATTGATAATCTGATAGTTTTCTTTGTTTCTGTGAATAATCACCTGGTGTGCAAGATAATTTGCAATGGTACCTAATTTTTCTCGTAAACTGAAATCATCAGATGCTCCATCGCCTCGAAAACTCTTGATTTGTTTAGTTTTACCTTCAATCATCTTTTGAGCTATTGCAGCATCATCTTCATCATTGCCAGTTAAAGATACGCTTATGATTTCTTGCGTATTGACATCTATTCCAATGTGTAATTTACGCCATGTTCTGCGTTTAGATACACCGTGTTTTCTAACTTCCATTCACCCTCTCCGTACACTTTTAGACCTGTCGAATCA
This sequence comes from Runella sp., assembly GCA_044228585.1. GTDB lineage: Bacteria > Bacteroidota > Bacteroidia > Cytophagales > Spirosomataceae > Runella. The sequence continues at coordinate 23,285 of JBGAUP010000030.1, forward strand.
ATAGCAATATGAATATTTTCACCTTTTTCCCAGCGTTGTGTTAAAGCCACAGGAAGACTATTTTGACGGCGGCAAAGCGTACTGTAATCAGGAATAGCATAAGACCTTTGTCCATTGTAGTAAGCTACCTACAAAAACCAGTAGTTTGACGTAAGGGTTGATGGTATTGAATCCCTAAAATTAAGCAACACAATATCACACTATCAGGATAGGTCTGCTGTCCCACTTTCCTTCTTTGGATTAATAGCTCGCCAAGAACGCATTACTGAATCCTCTATCCAAAGCGTAAGACGACTCCGATTACACAAGGATTCATTGTAGGATTTCCAGTTTTTTAATTTAGCTATCTTTGCTAGTTGTTAGCTGAGTGGTTTCCATTTGCTTTTATAGTTTTGTCGCTACAAAGCTAACCTAACAACCCCTTTTTTTCTTATATTATTCCTCCGTTGCGCAAAAGCCGAGTAAAAATAATAAACGATAATTCCTGATAAAAGCTAAGGAGTTACTTAATAAGAAATACGTTTCAATACCATAAAAAATCTTATTTTCAGAATACCATATCGAAGCCACAATTCCGCCGAACCAATAACATTTATGATACTACTTCCTGTACCAGCACAATAAGCCAACAGGTTCCAAAAATCATGGTCGGCAGGAAATTCGGTCATCGGATACATCCCCATCGCAGCCGCAACCAACGGAACGTTGTCCACAATGGCAGATAGCAAACCGATAGTGGTATTGATAATATAAATATTGCCAAACGTTTGGTTAAGCAGTGTGGCCATCTGACGCAAATGTCCAGAGGTATTTAGTGCCCCCACGGCCAGTAAAATACCCAAGAAAAACAAGATGCTGGGGGTGTCAATTCTATGCAACATGGCCGCCACCGAAAATCCATGTTTGGTTTCTGCTTCTTTGCCTCGGTGTAAAAATTCGGTAAAATACCACAAAAGCCCCACCGACAGTAAAATGCCCAAATAAGGTGGATAATGGGTAATGGCCTTAAAGACAGGCACTGACAATAACCCCACTCCGCCCAATACAAACATCAAATTACGCTCCAAAGCGGTTGTTTGTGACTGAGCCTTTTTCTCGCTTTCAGACTGCTTAGGAGTTTCAATAGTACCCTTGAGAAAATAAGAGGCAGCCAACAGTGGTACTAAAAGACTAACCGCAGAGGAAACAAATAGCGTTTTCATAATAGGTACAGTTGTCACTTGCCCACCAATCCAAAGCATAATTGTAGTCACATCACCAATAGGTGACCAAGCTCCACCTGCATTAGCCGCAATAATAACAAACCCACCAAAGAGCCATATATTTTCTTTGTCTTTGATGATTCGTCTCAACAAAGCACACATGATAATCGCTGTCGTCATGTTGTCTAAGCCAGCCGATAAGAAAAACGTGACCCAAGAAATAATCCAAAGCAATTGAACGCGATTGGCGGTTCCGATGCGGTCGGTAATAGCGCGGAAGCCATCATGGACATCTACCAATTCTACAATAGTCATAGCACCTAACAAAAAGAAAAGAATACCCGCGATTTCGCCTAAGTGTTCAAATAGAGCTTCGTCCAGAAAATGGTGAGCATCGGGAGGAGAAGAAAGAGCTTGAACCGCGGGCATATTTTCAAAGCCAGCCAACAAAATAACCCAACAAAAAACCCCCGTCAATAACGCGGAGGCTGCTTTGTCAATTTTAAGGGGGTGTTCAAAAGCGATAAGGGCATATCCAATAATGAATACGGCAACGAGTAAAATAGCCATAGAGATAGAAATTGACAGGTAAAAGGTTTAGAAAAAACGAGTATTCCGCAAGAAGAATACTTTCAAGTTAAGCATGGGTAATGTATTGTTCCAAGAAATCAATGTGTTCTTGCTGTTCTTTCATAATAGAGTTAACAATGTCACCAATACTTAATACCCCTACTACTTTGTCTTTATCCATGACGGGCAGGTGGCGAAATTTCTTTTCGCTGAATAATTTCATACATTCTCTGATGTCCATATCCAACGTTACTGTAAATACCTTTGGGGTCATTACTTCGGTGATAGGCGTGCTTTTGGCTTTTCGGCCTTGGACGATTCCTTTTCGGGCATAATCTCGCTCTGAAAATATGCCCACTAAGTTGTCGCCATCGAGCACTACTACGGCACCAATATTTTTTTCGCCCATCAAAAATAGTGCTTCAATCACCGTATTTTCGGGTGAAACACTCCAAACATTCGATTGTGGCTTGTCTGCTAATAGTTTTTTTACGGAAATCATAAGCGTTTCTATTTGAAGGGTTTAGGATTTGAATAGCAAAGACGAATTTATTGATTTTCTTTTCTATATTCAAATAATTCACGGAAAAATATTATTTAAAGATTTTGACCGTAATTCTGTTCTTTCTACCTTTAAAAAAAATACCATTATGATTCCTGTTATCGCTATTTCGGTCTTGTTGGTACTCATTGGGGTCGCTCTTTTGAGTGTTCGCTTGCTTTTTATCAAAGGAGGAGAATTCAAGGGTTCTTGTGCAGGGAATAGTGCCTTTTTGCAGAAAGAAGGCGCAGTTTGTGGGGTTTGTGGGCGAAAACCTGGGGAGGCTTGTGCGAATGAAGCTTAATTGGTTTGGGTAGAAGTTTTGAAAAAACTTGCTGTACTATAAGTAGTTAACTTACCATCGTTAGCGGTGTAAATCCCATACCATTCTAAATGCTGTTTTTGGGCAATCTGCTTCGCTTTTTCTAAGCCTACTACCAAAAATGCCGTAGCGTAAGCATCGGCGGTCATGCAATCGTCGGCAATAACCGAAACACTCAACAGGTTGTGGGTAATGGGATAACCCGTTTTGGGATTTATGGCGTGGCTGTACTTTTTTCCTTCGCGCATTACAAATTTTCGGTAGCTGCCCGAAGTAGCAAGTGCCTTCCCACTCAAAGAAACTACTGCCTGCAATGGACGATTCGCTTCTTCTTTTTCGGTGGGTTTATCTATGCCGATTTGCCATATTTGGCCTTGTTCGTTGTGTCCTGCTGTACGTACTTCACCACCTATTTCGACCATATAGTCGTTTAATCCCTTGTTTTAGAAAATTAGCCATCACGTCCACCGTATAGCCTTGGGCAATGGCGTTGAAATCAATTTCGATTTTTGGATTTTCTTTTATCAAGACACCATTTTTGAGCTGAACTTTGCTGTAACCAATTAGCTTTCGGAGACTGTCCACTTGTTTTTGATTGGGAAATGGCAAACCTTTTTTATAACTAAATCCCCAAGTTTTTACCAGCGGTCCTACCGTAATGTCAAAAGCCCCCTCGGTAGCTTCCGATACTTCATAAGATTTTTGGAAGACGGCTTCAAAGTGAGAATCGGCTTTTGTTTCAGGCCTATTTTTATTGAAGCTACTAATGATAGAAGTGCTGTCCCATAATGACATACTGTGGTCTATTACCCGAAAAAGGCTATCAATGGGTTTGGATAAATCTTGGTCACTGGCATACACCATCCGAAACGTGGTTCCTTGTGCTTGGCCTTCTAAGTACGTAAATTTGGGCTTATTTTGGCAGCTGTTGATAGCCAAAATAAGCCCAAAGAGTACCAAAAAAGATAGTTTCATGGGATTAACTTCCAAAATCGTCAAAAGCGACATTGTTCTTGGGGACACCCAGATTGTCGAGCATATTCTGTACTGCCGACAGCATCATAGGCGGACCGCAAAGATAGTATTCGATATCTTCGGGGTTGGGATGTTCATCCAGATATTCATTTTTCACTACTTCATGAATAAAGCCCACGTAGCCATCCCAATTGTCTTCGGGCAAAGGAATCGAAAGGGCTATTTCAAAACGGAAGTTAGGGAATGCTCGTTCAATAGCTCGGAAGTCTTCTTCGTAAAAAATTTCTTTTTTACTTCGCGCACCGTACCAGTACGATACTTTTCGGCCTGTTTTGAGCGTATGAAATAAATGAAAAATATGTGAGCGAAGGGGCGCCATTCCAGCACCTCCTCCGATGTAAATCATTTCGTTGTCGGTCTTTTTTACGTGAAATTCACCGTAAGGGCCACTAATGGTCACTTTATCACCTGGTTTTCGAGAAAAAACGAATGACGAACAAGCCCCTGGATTTACGTCTATGAAGGCATTGCGGGATCTATCCCACGGCGGGGTGGCAAGGCGGATATTCAACATAATGATGTTGCCTTCGGCGGGGTGATTGGCCATGGAATAAGCCCTGAAAAGAGGCTCGTCAATTTTGGTCTTTAGGTCCCAAATTTTGAATTTATCATACTCGTCTTTGAATCGGTCGGGGATATTGTAGAGTTGGGTCTTAAAATCAATAGTAGTGTCGGGTACATCTACTTGGATATAGTCTCCTGATTTGAACTTTAGGTTTTCTCCTTCGGGGAGTTTAACTACGAATTCCTTGATGTAAGTAGAAACGTTTTCGTTGGAAACGACCGTACACTCCCATTTTTTGATGCCAAACACCTCGTCAGGTACGCGGATTTCCATGTCTTCTTTGACCTTGACTTGACAGGCTAATCGTACTTTATCCTGTACTTGTCGGCGGTTGAGGTGATTTGTTTCGGTGGGTAATACTTCACCGCCACCTTCATATACTTGGCATTTGCACATGGCACAAGTACCGCCCCCGCCGCAAGCCGAAGCCAGAAAAATATTTTTTTCGGCCAATGTGGACAACAACGAAGCCCCAGGTTTTACGGTAATCGGATGGTCTTGATCACCATTGATGATAATGGCAATATCTTTATCAGGAATTAAACGGTCTTTGGCAGTTAAGATAAGAAAGGCGAAAAACAAAACGACCAAAATAAAAATGACGACACTGGCAGAAAGTATAGGTAACATATCGTTCTGGTTAAAGTTGAATTCCCGAAAAACTCAAAAATGCCAAGCCCATCAACGCCGTAATAATCATGGCAATGCCTAAGCCTTGAAGTGGCTGCGGAATGTTAGAATAGCGAAGCCGTTCACGAATGGCGGCCAGTAAAACAATTGCCAAGAAAAAGCCAATACCTGCGCCCAACGAGAATACGGTAGTTTCGGCAAAATTGTACTCTCGTTCTTGCATAAATAGTGCCGCACCCAGAATGGAACAGTTTACGGTAATGAGAGGCAAGAAAATGCCAAGTGAACTATAAAGTGCTGGAAGGAATTTCTCAACCACCATTTCTACCAATTGCACGGCTCCTGCAATAGTGGAAATAAATAAAATGAAAGCCAGAAACGTCAAATCAACGGTTTTGAGAGATGGGTGTATCCAACCCAACGCTCCTTCATAAAGCATGTATTTAAGAATCAGGTAATTGAGCGGGGTGGTAAGCACCATGACAAAAATGACCTGCCAAACCCAACCTGAAAGCCGTTTGTATTTTTTTGGATACCGCCAAATAAGAACACATTCCTAAAAGAAGTTATGAAAATGACATTTTCAACGAAAATGGTCTTTATTAGAAGGTTAATGAGGTGTTGCATAACAGGTGTAAAGGTCAGAGATGAAAGGAAATGGTTTGAAATGACCAGCTATGATACGTTGATAAGTTTGCGATTACGACTTCGCTGCCACCAAAATAAATCAAAAACAAAAAAAAGCGGCGGGAGGAAGCATCATCAAACCATTGTTTACATAACCCATGTCGTAGAGCCATTGAGGCACTATTTTGGAAACCTACAATGACGGAGCCGAGCAATTCTCTCTAATAGCCGACACCACGATTAAGATGACCCTTACCCTAAGCCATTGCCGATACCATCTAAAAAAGAAGGCCATGGTTTGAGCCATAGCAAAAGCCTCAAGCCGTCCCATGACGATACAGTTAGTGATGATTAGACCTACAAAGACAGATAGCTTTTGCTGACATCAAACATGTAGGCTTTCAACAATTGATCTACAATTGTAACTAACATCGCTACGATAATTAGTTGCACAATAATGCGTATGCGGTTGGGAATAGAATTTCGAATAGCCGATAAAATGAGATTGGAAAAAGCCGTTACGACGGTTACGCCCAAAGCCATAATGATAGCGGGCTTCATCTGCACCGTCACGGCCAATGAAGAACAAACCCCCAAAATTTGCACCGTAACGGGGTTATTATCGTCCAACGGGTCGCGTAATACCTGTAAATTCTTTTTGGAGAATAGACCTTCCTTTTTCTTCTCTTTTACTTCTGGCACGGTGGTGGTTTCTGTACTCATGGTACTTTATGGTTTAGTTCATTTTCTTAATCTTTTCAAAATAAGCCAAATACGGCTCGGTGCAGTTTTTAATCATATTGTCGGTTCCTCTGGATGTAATCGTACCCCCTGAGATAGCATCTACGCGGTGTTCATTACCATAACTCACTTTATCCGTCTTTTTTATCACATTGACCGATACAAACTGTCCTTGATCCGACATGATTTTCTTTCCTTGAAATTGTTGCTGAAACGGCAGTTCGGCAATTTCTGCTCCCAAGCCAGGTGTTTCACTTTTATGGTCGAAAAACGACCCATAGACGGTATTAAAATCGTCTTGAATGGAAATATACCCCCAAATGGGTCCCCAAAGCCCTACCCCCCGAAGCGGGACGATGTAGTATTTCTTGCCATCTTTTTCAGTAAATACATACAAAGGAAGTCGCCGTTGTTGCGGTGCTTTGGCTACTTCTTCTTTGAGGTCTATCTCAGAAGTAGTGATGCCACTAATTGGCTTCCCAGTTGCATCTAACACCAGTTCTTGAACGCGTTCGGCGTAGGCGTTTTCGATTTGAGTACGTTCAGTATAGGCCAAACGTACGGCCCGAAGAATATTAGATTTTTTATCCAAAGCGATATTGGCCTCTTGCGCAGGTTTAAGGCCTTCAGCGGCTACTGCCAGTACGATTGCGGTAATGACCGACAAAACGGTGGCATAAATCAGGGTGTATCGGTTGCTATGCACGTTTATTGCGGTTTTTAATGTGTTGTTCTACGACAAGATGATCTATCAACGGAGCAAATACATTCATCAATAAAATACTTAACATTACCCCTTCTGGGTAGGCGGGATTGAACACCCGGAGAACCACCGTAAATGCTCCAATTAATAAACCATAAATCCATTTTCCTTTTTCGGTTTGGGCAGCACTTACGGGGTCGGTGGCCATGTAAACGGCACCAAATGCAAATCCTCCCATGAGCCAATGATAATAGGCTGGTGTGTGCATGGCATGGGTTGGAATATCGGCAGGCGCCAGCCCGTTGAGAAGCAGACCCATCAGCAATGCTCCCGCAAAACAAGAAACAATGATTTGCCAGCTTCCGATACCCGTAACGATGAGAATGAAAGCCCCAATCAGGCAAGCAAAGGCACTGGTTTCACCAATAGAACCTTGCTCAAACCCCCAAAACATATCGGAAGCAGAGGGGAGTTTAGTAAAGTTGGCATCAAAGGTCACCAAGTTTGTCGCGCCTGAGTAGGCATCTACTAAGGCATGACCTGTTTCGGGCGAAAGGTCTGTCCATATATCTCCTGACATATAGGCGGGAAAAGCAAAAAACAGAAAAGCCCGCGCCAGCAAGGCGGGGTTCATAAAGTTCATGCCTGTACCCCCGAAAATTTCTTTGCCAAGTACGGTACAGAAGATTGCTGCTAAAGCCACCATCCATAGTGGTATTGTGACGGGCATGGTAAGTGGAATCAACAACCCTGTCACCAAATAGCCTTCACTGACTTGGTGGTTTCGTACAATGGCAAAAATAAACTCCACTCCTAACCCAACCGCGTACGATACAATAATGATAGGCAGTACTTTCCAGAAGCCAAACATGAAGTTATCCACCAGAGATGCTTCCATGCCATAAGCTAAGTGATGCTGATAGCCTACGTTCCACATTCCAAAGAGCATCGTGGGAACTAAAGCGATAATCACCGTAAACATAGTTCGCTTTAAGTCTATGGCGTCTCTTACGTGAACCCCTCCCGAGGTAGTACGACCTGGCACAAACAAAAACGTTTCTAAGGCGTCGAAAGCGGGGTGGAACTTCTCAAGTCGCCCACCTTTTTCAAAATTGGGCTTTATAGAATCAACAATGCTTCTAATTATTTTCACGATGAAGAAGGGAATAGGTTAAATAATTTGAATCAATTAGCCTTCTCGGCGTATGTACTCAAGACCTTCGGCAATAATACGTTGTACTTCTATCTTGGAGGTACAGACAAATTCACACAAGGCAAAGTCTTCTTCTGATACCTCATAGATTCCCAATTGTTCCATCCGTTCGATATCTTTTGCCAAAATAGCTTTGAGTAAATGCACAGGGAAAATATTCATGGGAAGCACTTTGTCGTACTGACCCGTGAG
>JBGAUP010000031.1:0-29359 GCA_044228585.1 Runella sp.
GAAAACTTACCATTGGCGAAAATTTCACATTCTCTTACGATGAAAGACAGGGTATTACTAATAACGATGAATCAAACCCTATCATGTTTGCCATTCGGGTGCACCCTATTATCCCTGTGTTTGACATCACAGGCGGCCCAGAGGCTTTAGGTGGTACCAACACTTCCCCTTACAACGGTTTTGCGGGAAGTAGAGGTAGTAACCTTGGTAATGCACCTAACCCATTGGCTCGCTTATACCGCGAAAAAGACAACATCACGAAAGGTACTCACGCTTTTGGAAACGTATTTGCTGAATTAGACATTCTTCCAGGTTTAAAAGCACGCACCAGCCTTGGTTTGGAATATAACCAATACAACCGTTCTGAGTATTTTCACCGCGATATAGAAGCAGCTGAAGCGCGTAATGCCAACAGCTTGAACGTTATCAACCAATTTGACCGTTCGTTGACTTGGTTTAACACGCTGACGTACAACAAAACTTTCGGTGTTCATAATGTCAATGTACTTGCAGGAACAGAAGCCGTAAAAACCTATGCTGTTGCTTTCCAAGCCAGCCGTAGTGCATTTGCTTTCGACGACTTAGATTACCGCTACCTCGATGCTGGTTCAGCGTCTGGTTTGAGCAACGCAGGCGGGGGAGCTACGTTAAGTTCCTTGTTCTCTCTGTTTGGAAAAGTCAACTATTCATACAAAGATTTTATCCTTGCTGACTTCACCCTCCGTCGCGATGGTTCGTCACGATTCTCAGCAGCTAACCGCTACGCTACGTTCCCAGCCTTTTCGGTGGGTATGCGCTTAACAGAGTTGAACTTTATGAAAGAAGTAAAATTCATCAACGATTTGAAAGTTCGGGTAGGATGGGGTAAAACTGGTAATCAGCTGATTCCTAACGTTTACAACGCTTACACACTCTATGCCGCCGACCCTTCAAACAATGCCTATGACATCAACGGTACGGGTTCATCCATCGTAGGAGGTTTTGACCTTGTTCAGTTTGGTAACCCTAAAGGTAAATGGGAAACCAATACTTCTACGAACATAGGATTTGATGCTGTTTTACTCAACAATAAAATGGAACTTGTTGTTGACTGGTATAATCGTCTTACATCAGATATGCTCACGCAAATCGCCATTCCGCGTACAGCAGGCTCTGGTACCATTCCTTACACCAACATTGGTTCAGTACAAAACCGTGGTATTGACCTTGGGGTAAACTTCCGTGACAAAAAAGGTGATTTCCGCTACCAAGTAGGGGTAAACTTTGGACACTACAAAAACGAAGTGAAAAAACTTAACGACGACCCCAACGCTACTGTATTTGGATTTACGACTCGCCTTCCTGCTATCTCAGCCACCAAAGCAGGATTGCCTATTGCCAGCTACTATGGCTATATTGTTGATGGTATCATCAAAGATGACGCCGAAGCTGCCGCAGCTCCCAAATTTGGAACTTACACCAGAGCAGGTGTATTTAAGTTTCGTGATATCAATGGAGACGGCGTGATTACTGCCGCCGACCGCACCATCATGGGTAATCCTCACCCTGATTTTACGTATGGTATCAACGTTAACTTAGGCTACAAAAACTGGGATTTGACCCTATTTGGCCAAGGGGTACAAGGCAACCAAATCTTTAACTACGTGCGTTACTGGACTGACTTCAACGTATTTCAAGGAAACCGTTCAAAAGATATGCTCTACAACTCTTGGAAGAAACCAGGTGACGATGCTAAACTGCCTCGTTTGAACTCTGGTGATGCCACCAGCCAACAAGTTTCTTCTTATTTCTTGGAAGATGGTTCGTATTTGCGTTTGAAAAACATTCAATTGACCTACACGTTGCCCAGCTCATTATTGAAAAAAGTAGGTATGAGTTCTGCGCAAGTGTATGTCCAAGGACAAAATATCCTTACGCTTACTAAATACACTGGTCTTGACCCAGATATCAACTTGAGAAGATCTGGAAACGATAACCAAGATATCCACATGGGTATTGATGAGGGAGCATACCCAGTAGCAAAATCTTACATCGTAGGTTTGCGCTTTGGTTTCTAATTATAGTTAATAACTAACATTCATTTCGAATTAACAATGAAAAAAATAATCATACTAACGCTTCTGGTCGGCTTAAGCTTCTCTTGCTCTGAAAGCTTCTTTGACCTAAAACCCCAAGGCCGTGCGTCTTTGGATCAACTATCAACTAAGAACGGCATAAATGCCCTCTTAATTGGCGCCTATTCACTTTTAGACGGGGTTGGCGCGGGAAATACTGGCCGACAGTCCACTATTTCAAACTACGTATTTGGAGGAATCAGTAGCGATGATGCTGTAAAAGGCACAGACGCTGGGGATCAGCCCGAACAGTCGTTTATCGAACAATACAACTGGCTTTCAGACAACACCTATTTCTTAGGGAAGTGGTGGCACTCCTACGATGGCGTAGCTCGCTGCAACGAAGTAATTCAAATCGTAGCCAATGTGAAGGATATGACAGATGCCGAAAAAACACAAGCAATTGCCGAAGCTCGTTTTTTGAGAGGACACTATCACTTTGAAGCTAAAAAAATGTGGAACAAAGTTCCTTACATAGATGAAAAAATCTATAATCGCGACGATCCAAACTCAACCAAAATTCCCAATGACAAGGACATTTGGCCAAACATCGAAGCTGATTTCGATTTCGCGGCAAAAAACCTCCCTGCGACCCAAGCACAAAAGGGGAGAGCAACTCAGTGGGCTGCCAAAACATACTTAGCCAAAGCCTATATTTTCCAGAAAAAATGGGCTGCTGCTAAAACTTTGTTGGAAGATGTACTCAAAAATTCTGGAAAAAAGTTGGTTGCCAACTATCATGACAATTACAGAACGACTGGAAACAATAATAGCGAGTCCATTTTTGAAGTACAGTTTTCGGTAAATGATGGTACTACTGGAAATAACGGCAATGCAGGTGATAACTTGAACTGGCCTTATTCTGCCACTGCCCCTGGACGTGGCTGCTGCGGTTTTTATCAACCATCGCACAACTTAGTAAATGCTTTCAAGACCGAAAATGGTTTGCCAATGATTGGTTCGGCGGCTGACGGAACCGCCGATACATATAACCAAGTAGATTTACCAAACGACCAAGGTATCACCGCTTCCACCGCTTTCACTCTTGATAAATCCGTTCCCGTTGACCCTCGCTTAGACTGGACTGTGGGGCGTCGTGGTGTTAACTTCCTTGACTGGGGACCAATGCCCGGTTCTACTTGGATTCGTGACCAAGCTTATGCTGGGCCATTTACTGGTAAAAAATGGATGTACTACCTCGCTGAAGAAAATAGCACTACCCACTCAACAAGCCGTCGCAACGTAAACAATAACTATCGCCTCCTCAAACTCTCTCATGTTCTTCTGTGGTTGGCAGAATGTGAGGTTGAATTAGGTAACTTGGCTGCGGCAGAAGGATACGTGAATCAAATTCGGGTACGTGCCAAAACAGGTTCAGTACAAGATGCCACCGTCAACTACAAAGTGGAACCCTATCCAGTAGGTACTTTTGCAGGCAAAGGAGCCGACTACTCCCGCAACGCTGTTCGTATGGAACAACGTTTAGAGTTTGCCATGGAAGGGCATCGTTTCTTTGATTTGGTGCGCTGGGGTATTGCCGAAAAAGTATTGAACAAATACGCTGCTGAAGAATCTGTACCAGGAACTGAACCTTCAGGACGTAAATTCAATAAGCGTTCGTACATGGCAGGAAAAGTATTTGCTTCCAAGAACTTGTACTTCCCTCTTCCACAAGATGAAATCTTGAATAGCCAAAAAGATGGCAAACCTACATTAGTTCAGAATACTGGCTATTAATCCATAAAAAAGATTCATCACGAATCATAGGGTAAAAAGAACCTCCTTGTAATTTTGAGCATCAGCACAAACTCAAAAACAGGGAGGTCTTTTTATGTTGTTCATAAGATAATTTCTGTTTGTCATAGTCAATTTTCATGCCCTGCTTATTAAGTCATGGGGGTATGTTATCAATGCTCTTAGAATCAATACGACAAAAACATTTTCACTCCGCTCCAAATAGAAAACCTACCGTTTCAAGACCCAAGAATAGCGCCTGAGTGGTTCTGTTTGGGGAGTCTGTACACAAGCCAATAGCTTTGTGGAGAAATTATTTCTGATAAAATATTTTTCGGACAACTCTGATGCTATGAACCTCTTTGCAAATCTCGGACTACTACTCGCGCTTATTGGTTATTTTAGCCTGACTTCTATGGCCGGTAAACCTACCCCAGGTGGAGACTATGGCGTAGGTCACGCATTCGCTCTTTTGTTTTCGTACGCAGCAGTGGCCGTGGGTATAAGCATTACTACCGCAATCGTCGTCTGGAAAGGTGGCTTTGATTGGATAACCGAAAAAACTTCTGTGCGCAATGGACTGGTCATTTCAGGACTCATTGTAGTATTGATTTTTAACTTTTTTGCGGCTATGGGCAACGATGGAGGAAGTCCTTGGATCATGCGGATTTTAGGGAAATACACCATTGTTTGGGTACTGCCTCCTTTGCTATTGGTAGGTTTTGTATTGGTTAATACTTCGTTGCAAAGCCTCGTCCCCAGTGCCTTTTGGCAATGGGTCCTAAAAGGCATTGTTCTATTAAGTGCTTTAAGTTGTATTCTGATGATAGGCGAATGGCTTGTCAACATACCGATTTCGGCAGTCCAACACGCCGAAATGAGAGATACTGAAGAGGCTCGAAGGAAACAGCAGTTTTTGGATGATATCGCCAATACCAACGCTCAAACCTCTTTAGTGACGATTCTGGTTTTTACGACCAAATATCAAGATTCTGAGGTTAGAAATGCTGCACTGGCCAAAATCAAATCCAACCCTGAATGGCAGCAGTACCTCGTAAGTAGGTTACAAACACCTTGGGCAGGCGAAGTTTTTTCTTTTTTAGCCGACAACGAGGTGGACGATAAAGCCCTGTTTGTCAAGCCCATTGAAGTTGGCATTTTAGAAATGGCTAAGAAATTTGAGGACGATATGCAGCGTACTCATACTTTTTACAACGACCAGTTTTATTCCGAAACCGAAGACATTTTAGAAACCATTGCCAAGTTTGAAGGCTTAGGGGGAAACTATGTCCCTGCCGTTCGTAAGCTCAGAGCAGCCTTGAATACACCCCTCAAAAGTTACCAAAACGCCGCGGATTTGAGGTGCATTCCAGTATTAGACAAATGGATAAAAAAACACGGTCATTAATGTCATTTTTTCACCCCTGAGTAGTAGAAAAACGTACTTTGCTGACTGTCGGTGTAGCTTACTCTCAGCACCCGCGAATTAACTTCCTTTTTTCCATCGTACCATTTTCCATCTTCGTACGTACCTATCTTCTGGTTTTTGTAGTACAATATAAACCCTCCCGAATTGGCCACCGCCGAAATACCTTCGAGGCTCGTCGTGGCCGTTTGGGGCAGAAACGTAGTTTTGAGCAAATGATAACTTCCATCCGTGTTTTGGGTAATATCGAGCCGAGGAAGTTGATTTTCGTTTTCAATCGCAATACATAACGGGTCTAAAAAGGCATTGGTTTTATAAATACCTTCCAACACCTTCGAATCTTGACTCTCTTCTTTATTTTGACAACCAAAGAAGAAAACAGCAAATAAAAGGGCGTACAAATTTTTCATATACATTACACTTTTGAATTTTTATTAAAGACGGTTTTGAGCCTTCAAAAGTTGGAATAGAACGAATTCTTTTAACGCTTTACTTGCAAAAAAGTACGTATTAACCATCCAACAATACGCTTCAAAGATTAGAAATTGTTCACAATAACGATCCGTCATTAGCTTTGCTTCATCATTACAGCTCAATAGTATTTTATACCTTAAACCTTTATCAATTTACAGCAATGGAAGCAAAATTCTGGTTCGACTCTTGGGACAAAGGCGGTTTTTACACAAGTTTTCACCGCAAAGACATTCATCCTTACGTGCTAAAGTACCTTACCCCCAGCGAACTACGAGGGAAGACAGTTCTTGTACCTTTGTGTGGAAAAAGCCTTGACATGGTCTATCTATCGGCGTTTGCTGATAAAGTAATCGGGGTCGAAATTGTCGAAAAAGCAATTCTGGAGTTCTTTGAAGAAAACAATCTTTCTTATCATCAGCCCGATGAAGAGACCTACGTAGCTGGTAATATCACACTGCTCCGTAAGGATTTTATGGCACTTACTTCTACCGAAATTGGCCAGATTGATTGGGTGTACGACCGTGCCTCATTAGTAGCTCTTCCCGACAAAATGCGCGAAGATTACCTATACGCCATTGACCGCCTTACAGGTATTGGAACACAATCGTTGGTAATTACCCTTGAATATTATCCTTTGATAAACTCAGCACCTTTTAGTATTCCAGCCTCCGAAGTAGAAGATTATTACGGAGCAGGGCACTTTATCAATCACGCCGAAAGCCCGTTATTAATGCAGCATGGCATGGTACGCCGTTGGAATCTGGAGTTTATGTACGAACACGGGTTCATCTTAACCAAGCATACCAACGGCGTCATTTTAGAAAAAGAAGAATATTTAGCGCAGCTTTACCCTACTTTACACATCGCAAATTAAGACGCATTTTTTGAGGGATTCGAGCATCCCTGCTTTGTCTTTGGCCTTGGGAACAAACTCTTGCCCAATGTAACCTTTGTATCCCGAGGCCACAATTGCCTTCACAATGGCAGGATAATAGATTTCTTGGGTTTCGTCAATTTCGTTACGGCCAGGATGTCCGCCCGTATGATAGTGGCTGATGTATTTTCCGTAGCGTTGTATATTACGAATGTGATCTCCACTCATGCTTTGCATGTGGTAAATATCGTACAGAAGCTTGAATTTCTCTGAACCGACCATTTCGCACAAAACAGCCCCCCACTCAACACTATCTGCCTGATAATCAGGGTGACTGGCTCTTGAACTTAGTAATTCCATTGTCAAAGTTACTCCGTATTGCTCGGCCAAAGGCATCAATCGCTTGAGGCCTTTTTGACAATTTAGCAAGCCTTGATAATCGCCCAAGCCTCGACGGTTGCCTGAAAAACATATCACATTGGTGACCCCGTATTGTTGGGCTTGAGGCAATAGCTCCTCGTAGCACTTCACAATAGCATCATGATTTTTGGGGTCATTTAAAAAACTCGTCAAACCCGTCTTTTCGGGCCAAGGATCAGCCCAGCCCATAGCCGAGGTAAGGCCGTAATTTTTCATAATAGCCCATTCTTTTGGCCCTGTGAGTTCGATAGACTCAATGCCCATGTCTTTGCTGGCTTGACAAAGCTCTTCGAATGGGATAGAGGCGTAGCACCAACGGCTTACGGAGTGCTTAATATTTCCTTTTAATTTCATGGGTTCCTGCGCCATTGCTTCATTAGAAGTTAAAATAGTAGGAATCGTAGCCGCCGAAGCTCCCAAGGTTTTGATAACATCGCGGCGGGAGAGATTTGATTTCATTGAAGTTTTATTTTAAAAAGATAAATGCTTGGGCTTTCTAACGAAAACGAAAGCATTTATCTTGCATTCACTCTCCAACTATCCCCGCTAACTTTTCGCCTTCACTTTGGTATTTCCTCCCTTTATCATCGAAATATCAACGGGGGCATTGGTTTTCCAAGCACCTGCGGTAAAATCAGGAATATCAATCGAGTTGGAACGATTGGCAACAGATTTCTCACTCAAAGGCCCAATTACACTCCACGAGGCGGCATCATATACGTCCTGGTCGAGAGGTAGCCCGTTACGTAAGCAGTCAATCAACCGCCAATCCATCAGAAAATCCATTCCACCGTGGCCTCCTACTTGCTTAGCCAATTCACCTATTCTCTTGACGATTTCGGGTTGGTATTTTTCTTCTAATACTTTGATTTCGGCCTCCGACACCCACTCATGTCCCTTTGAAATGCGTCCTGGTAATGGGTATTTTAGGGCTGTGGCTTTGGTGCCACTTACCAAATGAATCCGCGAATAAGGCCGCGGCGAAGTTACATCGTGTTGAAGCATGATGGTTTTGCCTTTTTGGGTACGAATCGTCGTAGTGTTCATATTACCCCGAAAAGTTTTATCAGCAAACTGCTGAAAGGTAGCGTCGGTCTTAGCCATTTCTTTGGCCTTAGCTTCGAGCATAAAATCATTGCTCGAGATGGATACCAAGTAATCCATTTTATCGCCCCGATTGATGTCTAAGACTTGACAAATTGGTCCCAAGCCGTGTGTGGGGTACAGATTTCCTTTTCGTACATTTTCTCTCAAACGCCACAAGTCAAACCGTTTGGTTTTGTCAAAAAAAGAATCGTAAATATCATGGATATACGCACCTTCTACGTGTACCACTTCACCAAAAAAACCCTGCCGAGCCATGTTGAGCGTAAGCAGTTCAAAAAAATCGTAACAGCAGTTTTCGAGCATCATACAGTGTTTGCGCGTTCGTTCAGAAGTCTCCACGAGTTTCCAGCAATCTTCTACGGTGGTGGCAGCGGGGATTTCTACGGCTACGTGTTTGCCTTGTTCCATGGCGTACAGGGCCATAGGTGCGTGCAAATTCCACGGAGTGCAGATATAGACCAAGTCAATATCGTCGCGTTCACAGAGTTTTTTCCAGTCGTCGGCTTTTCCAGCATAAGTGGCGGGGGTATGGGGTGTACCTGAGAGTTTTTTCTTGGCTACGTCTATTCTTTCGGGACGCACATCGCAGAGGGCTTTTACCTGAACGTTTTCCAAATAAACAATGCGGTCGAGTGCTCCTGCGCCTCGATTACCCAAGCCAATGTAGCCAACTCTGACAGTATCTATTTTAGGGGCAGCATAGCCGCACATGTTGAATTGCTGGCGATAAGGGAGCTGTTGGGATTCCGAAGCCATAGCAACTTGCGGCAAACTACCGCTTGCCACTCCTACTCCGACGAGTTTGATAAAGTCTCTTTTTTTCATTGCAGGTTTTTATTGAGAGTCGTCATATAATCAAGCTACTAAGTATAATTTTTTACTTTATATAGCTTTGGTTATGTTACGCAGAATTAGGGAAAAAGGCTATTTTATGAAAAACCTTTGAGAGTGTACTCTCTTATCTTTTGTTTTTTTCCTAATTTGTGGCAGAATCAAGCTAATTCTTTCATAAACTCCAAATTTTTATGAATATTCCGTTTAAAATACCACACATTCAAATCTGTAATTTTTAACCTAACTTTCACAAAATCCAACACTTCATGAAACTAAACATTACTACCAAAATTGTTATCGGCTTTGTACTCGGGGTTATTATCGGGCAGATTCTTCACAGCAGCATGGACGCTGAGCAAGCTGCCACAATCGCCAATAAGTTTCAAATCTTGAGCAAAGTCTTCCTCAAACTCATTAAAATGATTGTCGGTCCGTTGGTATTTTGTACCTTGGCTGTTGGGGTAGCTAAACTCGGAGACTTCAAAGTAGTGGGTCGAATAGGTATCAAAACCCTACTTTATTTCTATTTTGCTACGATTTTATCCCTCATTGTAGGTTTATTGGTCGTCAACGTGACTCGCCCTGGCGAAGTACAGAAATGGCCAACTCCTGCAGCGGGTACAGACACGGGGGTAACGGGCAAGTCCATGAAAACCGTCGAAGATTTTATTTTACACATTTTTCCTGATAGTTTCTTTAAGGCTCTTTCCGAAAACGAAATCCTTCAAATTGTCGTGTTTTCGTTGTTTTTCGGCATCGCTTTGGGCGCCGTGGGCGAGCATGGTAAAAAATTGATTAAAGCCATTGAAAGCCTTTCAGAAGTGGTTTTTAAAATTGTAGGTTACGTTATGCAATTGGCTCCTTTTGCTGTATTAGGGGCGATGACGGGCGTGGTAGCTCTGAAAGGGCTCGAAATCCTGATTTCGTATGCGTACCTGATGGTGTGTTTCTTCGGTGGATTGCTGTTCTTTATTTTTGGCGTGCTGTGGGCGATTTGCCTCGTTATGAAGATTCCTTACCTCAAGTTGTTAGCACATGTCAAAGATTCGATGATTTTGACTTTTAGTACAGCAAGCTCGGAAGCCTCTTTGCCACAGCAAATCACGGCTTTGGAGAAATTTGGCTGCAGTCAGCGCATCATCGGGTTTGTATTGCCTTTGGGGTATTCTTTCAATCTCGACGGTTCCATGATGTACATGACTTTTGCCACGGGTTTTATCGCCCAAGCTTACGGTATTCCGCTTACGATTGAGCAGCAAATAGCGATGCTGCTGACCCTGATGATTACTTCTAAAGGAATTGCTGGGGTTCCTCGTGCTTCATTGGTTGTGATTGCTGGGACGCTGGCGCAATTTAATCTACCCGTCGAAGGGTTAGCACTACTGTTGGGTATTGATCCCTTCCTCGACATGGGCCGATCTGCCACTTCGGTAGCAGGAAATGCCGTAGCAACAGCCGTAATTTCTAAGTTGGAAGGTGAATACATAGAAAGCTAAGAAAAATACGCCTAACTCCTTGACTCTTTGGATGAAAAGGGGTACGTTCGATAAAATTTTTCCTAAACCTATTTTTATCACTAAACCCTTTTTAATCCAATGGAACAAAACCTCCCCCTCGAAAAAGAAATTGCTGGCATATTTGCCAAATTCCCTCAATTTCCTGACAATATCAAAGAAATATTAGTCAAAATTGCCCCCTACCTTTGCATATTGGGGGTTGTATTTGGAGGGTTAGCCTTATTAGCTGTTTTAGGCATTGGCGTTGGCGCTTCTGCTATTGGAGTTGCTGCTTATGGCAGCATGGGTGTTTATTGGGTTTCTATGGCTATTTTGGCAATCATGGTTGTACTCGAAGGATTGGCTATCTCCCCTTTGATGAAACGTCAGAAAAAAGGATGGAATAACCTTTACTACGTTTTTTTACTTAGCTTGGTCAACGGAGTTATTGGGTTTCTCGGAATTGGTAGCTTCGTAGGAAATCTGGTTAGTCTTGCTTTATCATTTGTTATCGGGGGTTGGATTCTGTTTCAAACCCGCGACAAATACGTATAATATTGATTTGCAGATACTCATACAAAAACAGATCCTAAAGGTTTAGGGTCTGTTTTTGTATGAGTGAAGTGAGGCAGATAAAGACTGCCATGAGTGTTCTAACATTGTCTCCACTTGTTTCCAATTGGCTTCGGTCATATCAGTTCCTTTTTGATCTCGAAAAAACATGGCTTCGGTACGGATACGACCATATTCTTTAAACTTTTCAAAAGGAAGTTGATAGATTTCGCCCGCTACTTTTGCTTGCAAATCAGCCCATTCCTGTGGTGGGTGCTGTTCCCGATAACGCCGAATAATCCACCATTCCAGTTCTTGCTGAGCTGCTTTTTTGACGTTAAAAGGTTTATTACTCAAAGCATTAATTGCACCATAAAAGTCTTCCAAATCGGGTAGGGCTTGGTTGTAATCAGTTCGATTTTTGCCGTTTTTGAAGATAAAAGCTCCTTTTGCAGCGTGATAGGCCATCACAAACGAACGCCAAAAGGGGGCTTTCACTTGTTTTCGCATCAACTTAGAAGTTTGCCAAAACAATTTTAAGGGCTTTTTCTCATAATAGGAACGCCACATCTCCGCGTCTAAGTGAGCTACCACCCTATCATCAAATTGGCGTAAATCGTGTTGGCGCGGATACCACAAGTCTGCTGCTATCCAGCCAAACAATAAAAGTAAAAACACATACAAAAGTCTGATTTTCATAAACGAATCGAAAGGGGAAAAGGGTCTTTCGCCTTTATTTACACCAGTGGAGAGGCTTTTGGATTTGTGTTTTTTGTAAAATCCAACAATTCGTCCAAACTCTTTTCTCGTTCATTCAAAAACAAGGGTTTATGAAAAAAATGTAGTTTTTGAAGCAAATACAGTAACTGCATTTTTTCGATTTCTGACAAAGTCCCCGCAATCATCAAACTTGCCTTCCGCATCTCATCAAACGTGCCAAACAGCACCCCTTTCCCTTTTTCGGTAATTAACAAACGTTTGCTTCGCCGGTCGGTAAGGTCATTGATTTGCTCGATTAGGCCATTATTGAGCAAACGTTTGATTACTTCCATACCTGTGGTTTTTTCGTGGATATTCATGTCAATAATCTCGGTCTTTGAACAACCACCACTTTGCCAAATACCCGCCAAGTAGGAAAAATCATCAATGGTAATCAAATTGGAGTGGTCGAGTGCTTTTTTGATGTACCCTTTGGCATAACGGTATAAAAAAGCAATCAATTGCGACAATAACGCCTCTACGGTTTCGCTGTTTTCAAAACCAACGGTTGGGTCGGATGATTTCTCAAAAACCTTTTGGTTTAGAAAAGCCACAAATCCCTCCATATCTTTTCGTTGCGACGATGAACGCTGAGATTCATAGTCGGCTAAGTATCCAATCAACTGTTGTAAAAGTTCGTAATTCATCATGTTGATAGAAAAACATTCTAAAATAAAGAAAATATTTTGTTATCGTACAAACAATTGAGCATTTAGAATGTTATTGTAGTAAATAAACAAAAATACATCCATAATGTTTTTTACTGCTATTTCAATGAGTCGTATGAAAGCCACAATCGTTATCAGTTTTCTACTTTTTACAACCATGGGTGTTTTTGCCCAAAACAACGGTACTATTCTCGGAATCGTGAAAGACAAACGCACTCAGGAGACTTTAATCGGAGTGACTGTTCAGGTAGAAGGAACCAATCAAGGAACTACAACCGATACCGATGGTAAATTCAGACTCAGTTTACCCGTAGGTAGTTACAATCTGAAGGCAACGTTTGTGGGTTACAAAGCTGCCAGCAAATTTAACGTGGTACTTACCTCTGGCAATGCTCAACAAATCAATTTTGAACTGGAAGAAGAGGCTGTGCAACTGGCCGAAGCAAAGGTAGTCTTTAACCGATCTATTTCGGTGGCTTCGGTCGAAACACCCAATTCTATCCAAAAACTTACCACCGAAGAAATCAAAAATAACCCTGGTGGAAACTTCGACATCTCGCGGGTGATTCAGGTATTGCCAGGCGTAGGAGGAACCGCGGGTTCAGTGGGCGGATTTCGTAACGACTTGATTATCAGAGGAGGTGGCCCCAACGAAAATGTATTTTATTTGGATGGTGTAGAGATTCCTGTCATCAATCACTTCGCTACACAGGGAAGTTCGGGTGGTCCAACGGGAATTCTAAACGTATCGTTTATTGAAGATGCGACCTTGAGCTCAAGTAGCTTCAATGCCCGCTACGACAACGCGCTTTCGTCGGTTTTGCAGTTTCGTCAACGCGAAGGAAATCCCGAACGTGTGCAAGGAAACATTCGTGTAAGTTCGACCGAAGTAGCGGGAACATTGGAAGGCCCTCTTTCATCTAAAACTACCTTTTTGGCCTCGGTGCGGCGTTCGTATTTACAATTTTTGTTCAAAGCCATTGACCTACCCATTCGTCCAAACTACTGGGATTTTCAGTACAAAGTCACGCACAAAATCAATAAAAAAACAACCTTGACGGCCATTGGGGTGGGAGCCATTGATGAATTTTCGTTTGCAGTTCCCCAAGAAAGTACTCCCGAAAAAGAATATGTTCTTCGCTCCAATCCCAACATTAATCAGTGGAACTATACCACGGGTTTTTCACTCAAAAGGCTATTAGACAATGGGTTTATGAATGTTTCGTTGAGCCGAAATATGCTCAACAACCGCCTCGACCGCTTTGAAGATAACCGCCAAGGAGACGAAAATTACCGCGTTTTCAAGAGTATTTCGCAAGAAATAGAAAACAAGCTTCGTATCGATGTCAACAAATTTGTAGGTAAATGGGAATACAGTTACGGAGCTGTTTTACAGTATGTGAAGTACAACAACGATTTCTTGAACGTACTACGCCGCGAAATCAAAAATCCACAGGGCCAAATCATCCAACCAGCCATCAATATTACATTCAATACCGCCATTGATTTCTTTAAATATGGCGCATTTGCCCAAGTAAATCGTAAATTATTAGACGACCGCCTCAACCTTTCGGCAGGCTTACGAACCGACATGAACTCGTTTACTACCGACGGCAATAATCCGCTCGAAACACTGAGTCCGCGCCTATCGGCCAGCTATCAATTGAGCGACAAATGGCGTTTGAATGCGTCGGTAGGTCGTTATTTTAAAACGCCTATTTATACCGTTTTGGGTTATAAACAGGATGGCAATTTTGTGAATAAATCCAATAAATACATTCGCTCTGACCACTTGGTGGCGGGGCTTGAGTTTATTCCTACGCCTACCACCCGCATTACACTCGAAGGTTTTTCAAAAATGTATGACAATTATCCCGTTTCGGTACGCGATGGTATCTCTTTGGCCAATCAAGGAGGAAATTTTGGGGCCATTGGCAACGAAACCGTCACCAGTACAGGTCGAGGACGAAGTAGAGGTATTGAGTTTTTTGTGCAGCAAAAACTCACCAAAAACTTCTTTGGCGTATTAAGTTATACTTATTTCAAATCAGAGTTTACGGGGAAAGATGGCAAATACGTGGCCTCGGCTTGGGATACGCGCAATTTGATTTCGACGCAATTGGGCTATAAATTCAAACGTGGTTGGGAATTGGGTTTAAAGTGGCTTTACCAAGGCGGTGCACCTTATACGCCGTTTGACTTAGCAACTTCTCAACGCAACTACCTCACTACGGGGGTCGGAATAGAAGACTACGCCCGCCTCAACAGCCTCCGTTTGCGTCCGTTTAGTCGTGTGGACTTCCGCATTGACAAAAAATGGAACTATAAAAAGGCTTCAATTGATTTGTTTTTCGATTTCCAAAATGCACTATTAACAGCCAATCCCGCTTTTCCGCAGTACACCTTTGAGCGTTTGAGTGACAACTCTGGTTTCAAAACCAACGACGGTCAAGCCCTCAAACTCGACGGCAGCAACGCTATCCCGCTTATTCTCGCCAACGAAGACGCTAATTTTACGCCTGCGTTAGGGTTGGTGATTGAGTTTTAAAGGAATTTCAAATGCAAAGCAGTCCGCCACAGCGATGCAGAATGTCAGATGAAAGCTATCACTTGACATTCTGCACTCATCATTCGACACTTAAAATTTACACCATCGCTCCTACTCGCTCTAACAATTTCTTAGTAGCTTTGATACCATCGTATTCGGAGGTAACGTTTCCTTCGTATTCGATACCGATAATTCCTTTAAAACCAGCCTCTTTGACGATTTTAAGCAATTTGGCGTAATCCATCTTGGCTTCGTTGCCATTGGCATCAAAATCATTGGTTTTGGCACTTACCCCTTTGGCAAAAGGCATTAATTCTTTTACCCCCAAGTAGCGGTCATATTCTTCGGTACATTGCCCGCCCCATTCTCCTCCACTGCTGCGTTTGATGCAGAAGTTTCCGAAATCAGGAAGTGTACCTACATTTTTCATATTCACTTGCTTCATCACTCCCGATAGCCATTTGCCATCAGAAGAGAAGCCTCCGTGATTTTCTACAATCACATTAATACCCACGGGAGCGGCAAATTCGCCTAATCTACCCAAACCATCCACCGCTGCTTTGGCTACTTCTTCGGCAGTACCACGCCCAAAAGAGTTGACGCGAATTGTCTTACAACCCAAGTATTTAGCACATTCGACCCATTTTTTGTGGTTGTCCACGGCTTTATTGCGTACTGTGGCATCGGTTTCGGCCAGCCCACCTTCGCCATCAATCATAATAAGGTGATTTTTAACGTCGTTGTCTTTGCAACGTTGCAATAGTTCGTTGAGATAGGCAGTGTCTTTGGCTTTGTCCTTAAACATCTGATTGACATACTCTACAATGCCAATGCCGAACTCTTTACGAGCTACTACGGGAAAATCTAAGTTGGTTAGTTTTTTCTCGTTAAAAATGGCTTTGTGCAACGACCACTCAGCCAATGAAATCTCAAACCACAATTTTTTTTGTGGTTCGGCGGCCCATAATTCGGGAGCAAAGGCAGCAACTCCTGCTACTGCCCCCAGTTGTTTGATAAAACTGCGACGATTGTTCATATTTTGTTGAAAAGATTACAAATAAATTACAAAGTGTTTAATACATCACTTTTACTTCTTTCCCACGTACCGCTCAAAAAACTCATAAATCCGCAGCATACGGTCTATGCGCTGACGTGGATTCCCACTTCTACTCAATTCGTGCGTTCCGCCTGGCATCCGTACATATTCTACTTCTTTACCCATGATTTTCAAAGACTTGTACATCATTTCGCTTTGAATTACGCCTGTACGAAGGTCGTTTTCTCCGTGTTTTATCAAAAGAGGTGTTTTTATTTTGTCCACAAAGGTGTAAGGAGAATTGGCGTCCATCGAAGCCTTGGCGTCGGCCTCCCAAGGATAGCCACCAAAGTACCCTGGCACCAATCGCCAAGCGTTGCCTTCGCCCATGAAAGTCGTCAGGTCATACACCCCACGTTGGGCAAATGCGGCTTTGAAACGATGGTCGTGTGCAATAATCCAAGCCGTCAAATACCCAGCATACGAACCACCTGTAATCACTTGACGCGATGTATCAGCCCACGATTCTTTGGCAGCATCCGAACACGCCCGCAGTACATCTTCTGCGGGGCCAGTACCCCAATCGCGGTAATTGGCTTTCATAAACTCCACTCCGTAGCCTCCCGACCCGCGCGGATTGGCATACACCACGCCATAACCTTGCGAGCAGAAAAACTGATGCTCGTGCCACATAGAGGCTTCGCCAGGCCCCCACATGGCCGTTGGACCACCGTGCATATTGAGCAACAAAGGGTATTTTTTGCCTGCCTCTACCAAAGTGGGTTTCATAATCCAGTACTCAACCGTTTGGCCTTTGGTATTTTTGAAAGTACGTTTTTCGGGCAAACTCAATGCTTTCTTACTGACCCAATCGTTGTGCGAAGAAAGTTTTTGGGCATTTTTCATCAGTATATCTGCTTGATACAACTCCGATGGATTTGCTACTTCTGTTTTGGCAAAAACTACCCTATTGGGAATGGCGTCAAAATCAGTAATACCACTTTCAAAATCAGACAATTGCTCTACTTTCTCAATGGTCGGAACTGCTCTAAAAAGTGGCGTGCCGCCGTTGGACTGTGCCGTAAAATAGACGTAGTCCACTTTCCCCACTTCCTTTTTGTTTTTAGGAAAAGTCAGCGTTACCCATTTCAAATTACCAGGGGAACGGTCAAACGGATTGATGGTGTATTTGGCACCCGTGGTTTTGAGATTCAAAAACCCTAAATGCCCTTGGTCGAGTGTGGCGGGTTTAATCGCTGCCAACTGCGTTGTAAAAGCCAGCCATTGCCCATCGGGCGAAGGAGTCGGTTGGCTGAAAGTACGTCCATTTTCCATTAAGACAGTACGTACGCCACTACCATCGGCATTCATCACACAGATACGGCTTTCTGCATCGCGGTCGGGGTGGATGAGGGTATCTGCTCGTGTCGAAAACCAAATTTGCTTTCCATCTCCCGACCACGCCGCGCCCGCATAAGAATAAAATCCTTTGGTAAGTGGCGTAGGTTTTGCGCCTTCTTTCACTTCAATGGTCAACAAATGTGTAAAACTCAACTCTTGTCCTGCCGCCGCTTCGCCCTGAAAATTGAGGCGATTGATCACTTTCGCTTTCTTGTCTTCTACATCTTTTTCCAAATACGCCCTAATTTCTTCAATCGAACCGTCGGGATTAGGTTTCGCCGTATTTTTTTTGAGCTGTTCATTTTTCAAAAAACCTGCTTTTTCCAAACTCCAAGCAGGGCTATTTTTCATGGGATTCAACGTAGAATCTGCCATCAAAGCAGCGAAATTGAGCGAGGTTGAAAACAAGATTTTGCTGCCATCAGGCGAAAACTGCGGGCTGGCTGCTCCATGCTTATAATCGGTCAGTTGCCAAGCTTCCCCCCCGTCTAAAGGCATCACAAAAAGCTGAGATTTACCTTTTACGTTCCGTACAAAAGCGATACTCTTTGAGTCAGGACTCCAGACGGGCTGACTGGCACTTTCGCTGCCACGAGTAATGGCACGTGGTGAAGATTTTCCATCTATGTCTGTCAACCACAAATGAGTTTTATAGTCGAACTCAAAAGCTTCAGAAGTTGGCTCAATCGTCAGAACAGTGTAAAGAGCTCGTTTCCCATCGGGCGAAATGGCCACATTGCCTACTTGCTTAATGCGGGTCAAATCAGAGGCTACAATTTTTTCTTTGGTTTGAGAAAATGTGTAAAATGATAGTAAAACAAAGATAGAGTGAAGATAAAAGATTCGCTTTAACATGGTATTTCGAGGGTTTGTTGATTTTCCCTCTAAAGTAAGCACTTTTCCAGATTTGTCAATAATCAATACTTTTCGCTTTACCTTTGTAAGATAAACCACTTTTTTATTATTAAAGTATTCTCATGCGAAACGTAAAAGTGGGCCTTGTGCAGATGTCTTGCACCGCCGACACTGAACATAATTTAGTCAAAGCCATCGCCAAAACGCGTGAAGCGGCAGCGCAAGGAGCACAGATTGTGTGCTTGCAGGAACTATTTAAATCGCTGTATTTCTGTGATGTAGAAGACCATGCCAACTTCAATTTGGGCGAAGCTATCCCAGGGCCAACCACGGATATTTTAGGAGAGTTGGCCAAAGAACTTGGCATTGTCATTATAGCTTCTTTGTTTGAAAAACGCGCTCCGGGCCTTTACCACAATACGACGGCAGTCTTGGATGCGGATGGCAGCTATCTGGGGAAATACCGCAAAATGCACATTCCCGACGACCCAGGCTACTACGAAAAATTTTATTTTACGCCTGGAGATTTAGGCTATAAAGTATTTCAAACCAAATTTGGCAAACTGGGCGTATTGATTTGTTGGGATCAATGGTATCCCGAAGCTGCCCGTATTACAAGTTTGATGGGCGCCGAGATTTTGTTTTATCCAACGGCCATCGGTTGGGATGTAAACGAACAAGACCCTTCCATCAACCAAGAACAATACAACGCTTGGCAAACGATTCAGCGTAGTCACTCAGTAGCCAACGGTGTGTATGTTGTTTCAGTTAACCGCGTAGGGCGCGAAGCCGACCAACAGTTTTGGGGAGGGTCTTTTGTTTCAAATCCCTTCGGCAGTCTCCTGTACTTGGCTTCTCACGACCAAGAAGAAGTAAAAGTAATTGAACTTGATTTAGACAAAACAGAATATTATCGTACTACGTGGCCTTATCTGCGCGACCGCCGCATTGATAGTTATCAGCCCATTACAAAGCGTTTGATTGACGAATGATTTAGTTTACAGTCCATAGTTGATAGACCATAGATAACCGTACGCATCTTTTCCAACGAAAATCTGTAGACTATTGACCGTGGACTATGAACTATTTGTGTCTTGCTTTCAGCACCTCAACGATGTCGTCTAAATCCATTCCGCGCTGTTCGAGAAGAATGAGATAATGAAAAAGTAAATCAGCCGCTTCTCCTTTGAACAAATCATCGTTGGTATCTTTGGCTTCAATCACCAACTCCACGGCTTCTTCACCCACTTTTTGGGCAATTTTATTTACGCCCCTTTGAAAGAGTTTGCTCGTATAAGATGAGTCCGATGGATTGTTTTTTCGGTCACGAATGATTTGTTTTTGCAAATAATTAAGGAAAGAAGCTTTGCCTTCGTTTTTTTCAAAAAAGCAAGTATCCGCTCCCGTATGGCAAGTTGGGCCTACGGGCTGAGCTTTGATTAGAATCGTGTCTTGATCGCAATCGGCTAAGATAGCCTTCACGTGCAAAAAGTTACCTGAAGTTTCACCTTTGGTCCAAAGCCGCTGTTTGCTTCGGCTAAAAAATGTAACTACTTTTTCGGCTGCAGTTTTCGCCAACGACTCCTCGTTCATATATCCCAGCATCAGCACTTTACCCGTTTCGTAGTCTTGCACTACGGCAGGTATTAGTCCATCGAGAGATTTTTCAAAATTGATTTCCATAAAATGCTAATAGACTCTAAACGCTGAATATCAGACTTCTAATTTGTCTCATATTCAGCGTTTGGTATCCTTTGTATAAAAAATTAATTTCCAAAGCTCGCATAAATGCGAACATCATCCAGCATAATTTCGTCGCCACACATAATCACCAAACGCTCTATAACGTTTCGTAACTCGCGAACATTTCCCGTCCAAGGCAACGACTTGAGGTATTGAACAGCATCGGGCGAAATTGTTTTTGGAACACCACCATATTCTTGTGAAACGTCATACAAAAACTTCTCTGCCAACAACCCAATATCTTCCCGTCGCTCGGCCAAAGGAGGGACATGAATCGGGATGACATTGAGGCGATGGTATAAATCTTCACGGAATCCGCCTTCTGAAATCTCGCGTTTTAAATCTTTATTCGTTGCAGCAATCACCCGCACGTTGATTTTGATTTCCTTATCGCCACCCACGCGCGTAATCTTGCTCTCCTGTAAAGCCCTCAGTACTTTGGCTTGCGCTGAAAGGCTCATATCACCGATTTCATCCAAGAAGAGCGTACCACCATCGGCCTGTTCAAACTTACCAATTCTCTGTTTGACGGCCCCGGTAAATGCCCCTTTTTCGTAGCCAAACAGCTCGCTTTCAATCAATTCGCCAGGAATAGCGGCGCAGTTTACTTCGATAAGAGGTTTATTGGCTCGATTGCTTTTTTCGTGAATTTGCTTGGCAACCATTTCTTTTCCCGAGCCGTTAGCCCCCGTAATAAGCACCCGAGCTTCGGTAGGGGCTACGCGATTAATGGTTTCTTTTACTTTACGAATAGGAGCTGATTCACCCACAATCTCATTGATTTTAAAAATACGCTTTTTTAAATCAACGGTTTCGGCCATTAGTTTAGACTTTTCGATGGCATTGCGCACCGTCACTAACAAGCGATTTAAGTCTGGGGGTTTGGTGATAAAATCGTATGCTCCTCGTTTGGTAGCTTCTACGGCATTCTCAATATTTCCATAAGCAGAAATCATAATAAACTGCGTAGGACGCCCAGCTTCACCTGCTTTCAACAATACTTCAAGACCATCCAATTTAGGCATCCTAATATCGCACAATGCAACATCATAATGATTTTTAAGAATCATTTCAAGACCTTCTTCTCCATCTTTGGCCTCTTCGACCTCGTAGTCTTCGTATTCTAAAATATCCCGCAAAGCGGCACGGATACTTTTCTCGTCATCCACAATTAGGATTTTTGCCATCAGTAGTATATGTGCTAAAGCACAAGTTAATCGTTGAATTATTATCGGTTAGGCGGTATGTTCAAAATATTGACTATACCACGTATAGCTTGCACGAATTGGGGCAAATTTAGTAAACCATCCGCGGAAATTAAGTGAAAGAATTGCGCTTTTACAAATATTTTGACAAAGTAAATAGAGGATTGCCCCCTTTTTTATCCTACTCAAAGCGATAACCGTATTGCTTTGTGATTTTTTTCTTCTTCATCTTCTCAACACTCATACTCATCCTAATATCTTTGAGAGGGCGGTCAGCACCATCTTTGGGTTGATGGGCAATGCTATCTAAAACGGCTAACCCACTGATTACTTGCCCAAATACGGTATAGTTTCCGTCCAAATGCGGCGTTCCGCCAAGGGTTTTATAAACGTCACGCTGGGTGGGTGTAGCTGCTCTTGTACCCGCCATACGTCGCAGTTGAACATCCAATCCCGAATCATTATAGACTTTTCCCTGAACAATGTAAAATTGACAGGCGGAAGATTTTTTTTCGGGATTATTGTCACGGGCGGCGGCAAGAGCGCCTTTTTTGTGAAATAACTCTGGATGGAACTCGGCAGGAATTTTTTCCAGATTCCCACCACCATTGCCAAGACGTTCTCCTGCTTTAGCATTTTTGGGAGCTGGGACATCTCCGCCCTGAATCATAAAGCCTTCAATAATGCGATGAAACAAAGACTATCGTAAAAATGTTCTTTCGCCAGTTTTAAAAAGTTTTGTTTGTGCAAAGGTGTTTTGATCGTGAAGAATCGCCTTCATCTCACCATAAGATGTATAAATGGTAATAAGCTCTTTCTTTTTGGACTTTTGGGCAACAGATTGAAAGAAAGTTAGTAATAGAAGTAGTAAGCAGAAAGGTTTCATTAGGTATTAGCGTATTTTTTTCACGAAATTGCATCCAAAAAAAACGTTTCCCAAATTTCTTTCTACCCGTGAACAAGCGTAAAATTTTCAATGACCCCGTTTACGGTTTCATCCATATTCCGTCTGATTTAATTTTTGACTTAATCGAACACCCTTATTTCCAAAGGCTTCGACGAATTCGGCAGTTGGGAATGGCCGAATTGGTTTATCCTGGGGCATTGCATACCCGTTTTCACCATGCGCTGGGTGCCATGCACCTGATGGGGCAAGCACTGCATACATTGCAGTCTAAAGGTCATCTGATATGGGATGCCGAATGGGAAGCCGCGCAAGTAGCCATTCTCTTGCACGATGTAGGCCATGGCCCCTTTTCCCACGTATTGGAAAAAACAATTTTGAACGAAGTCTCTCACGAATACCTTTCCTTAGAAATTATGAAAGAATTGAGTCGTCAGATGGAGGGGCGACTCGATATGGCGATTCAAATGTTTGAGGGAAGCTACCCGCGTCATTTTTTTCATCAGCTTATTTCCAGTCAGTTGGACATGGATCGCATGGACTACCTCAACCGTGATTGTTTTTTTACTGGCGTAGCTGAGGGGGCGATTGGTACCGACCGTATCATCAAAATGCTGGATGTAGTAGATGACCAACTCGTGGTAGAATCGAAGGGTATTTTGAGCATCGAAAACTTTCTCAACGCCAGACGATTGATGTACTGGCAAGTATATCTACACAAAACTTCTATATGTGCCGAGACCATGCTCATTCAAGCCATTAGACGCGCCCGTGAGCTGGTAATGAGCGGTGATGCTCTCTTTGCTCCGCCTAATTTTGCGCTATTTTTAAACAATGCTATTACCCTACAACAATTTAAAGACTCACCGCATTATCTACAAGCTTTTATTGAAATAGATGACTACGACGTGTGGGCTTGTCTTAAAATATGGGCAAAACATCATGATTTTGTGTTATCTACGATTTGTAAGGGGCTACTTAATCGTAAATTGTATAAAATCCAGTTTTCTGACCAACCCTTCGACCAAAATCGTCTCCAAGATATTCACCAACAGCTACGCCAGCAAGGCATTTCTGACGGGTGGCACGACTACTTTTTAGTATTGGGAGAATCCAGCAATGCCGCTTATGTATCGAGCAAAGAACATATTCTTATCAAAAAGAAAGATGGCATCGTATGCGATATTGCCGATGCCTCTGATTTACCGACAATTAAGGCACTCAGTAATATTGTCCGAAAGTATTATGTTTGTTGGATGAAACCTCTAACTTTGCAGTCTTAAATGAGACCGTATGGAATTTACCGTCAAGCAGATAGCTGGACTGCTCGGAGGCGAAATAGAAGGCGATGACAATCTGAAAGTCAGTCAGTTATCTAAAATAGAAGAGGGCAAACCTGGCACTATTTCTTTTTTATCAAACCTTAAATATGAGCCATATTTATATACTACCGAAGCTTCGGCGGTCATCGTAGATAAGCGTTTTGAACCTAAGAAAGCGTTTAAAACTACCCTGATTAGAGTCGAGAACTCCTATTCCGCTTTTACTCAACTTCTTCAACAATATGAACAAATTATCAAAGGAGATAAGCGAGGAATAGAACAACCGTCCCACGTTGGAAGAGGTTCTATCATGGGAGAAAACCTCTATTTAGGGGCATTTGCTTACGTTGGGGAGAATTGTCTCATTGGCAAAAATGTCAAAATTTTTCCGCAAGCCTACATAGGCGACAACGTTCAAATTGGAGATGAAACCGTCATTCATTCAGGGGTTAGAATTTATAATAATACCGTCATTGGGAAAAATTGCACTTTTTTTGCCAACGTGGTGATTGGCAGCGATGGTTTTGGTTTTGCTCCTCAGCCTGACGGTACTTACAAAACGATTCCTCAACTTGGCAACGTAGTCATTGAAGATAACGTAAGCATAGGAGCAGGCACCACCATAGACTGTGCTACGATGGGGTCAACCATTATTCGGCAAGGAGTGAAGTTGGATAATTTAGTACAAGTAGGACACAACGTAGAAATTGGTAAAAATACGGTTATTGCGGCGCAAGCGGGCATTGCGGGTTCCACAAAAATTGGTGAAAACTGCGTTGTAGGTGGTCAAGCAGGATTCGCTGGGCACATCAATGTTCCTAACGGAACTAAGGTAGGCGGGCAGTCGGGGATATCACGTACTTGGAAAGAAGAAGGCTTAACTCTTAGCGGAAGCCCAGCTATTGAACTTAAAGATAATTTACGTTCACTGGCTTTTTTACGACAATTACCTCTTTTAGAAAAAAGGGTTCAAGCATTAGAAAAACAAAATAAAGAAGATAAACAATAGGAATGTTGAACATTAAACAACAAACCATCGAAAAATCGGTATCGGTATCGGGTGTTGGTTTACACACGGGGGTATCGGCTACTATGACATTTCTACCCGCGCCCATCAATCATGGCTATAAATTCCAACGCATAGACTTGGAAGGTCAACCTATTATTGATGCTGATGTGGACAATGTTGTGGACGTATCTCGTGGAACAACACTTGAACAAAGCGGCGCAAGGGTATATACCGTAGAACATACTTTAGCTGCTTTGGTAGGCTTACAGATAGATAACGTGCTCATCCAACTTGATGGCCCCGAGCCGCCCATTATGGACGGAAGCTCCATCAAATTTGTCGAAGCACTGCGAGAAGCGGGTATTGAAGAGCAAAATGCCTCACGAAATTACTTTGAAATTCCCGAACCGGTCAGATATATCAACGCCGAGAAGGACATTGAGATGGTAGCTCTACCGCTCAATGATTATCGTCTGACTGTAATGGTGGATTATAACTCACAAGTAATCAGCAGTCAACACGCTTCACTCAACGACCTAACTACCTTTTCGCGTGAGATTGCCTCTTGTCGTACTTTCTGCTTTTTGCACGAATTGGAAGCACTCTACAAAGCCAACCTCATCAAAGGCGGAGATTTGACCAACGCCATAGTGATTGTAGATCGCGATGTAGAAGAGGGAGAACTTGATTATTTATCACAATTATTGAATAAGCCCAAAATTGGAGTGAATAAAAAAGTAGGAATTCTAAATAATTTAGAACTTCATTACTCCAATGAAATGGCCCGTCACAAACTACTTGATGTAGTGGGTGATTTGGCATTGGTAGGCAGACCTATCAAAGCCCAAATTTTGGCGGCTCGCCCTGGTCACGCAGCTAACGTAGCACTTGCCAAAAAAATCAAGAAATTGATGGAATCAGCCAAGAGCCACGTACCACACTATGATCCCAAGGCTGCCCCTGTGATGGATTTGAAACGGATTTGTGAACTTCTCCCCCACCGCTATCCGTTCTTGATGATTGACAAAATTGTTTACATGGATGAAAACAGCGTGGCGGGTCTTAAAAATGTCACGATGAATGAACCCTTTTTTACGGGACATTTTCCAAACAATCCTGTGATGCCAGGCGTTTTACAAATGGAAGCCATGGCACAAACGGGTGCGATATTAGCCCTAAGCAGCCAGCCTGACCCTGAAAATTACTGGCCGTTTTTAGCAGCGATTGAAAATTGCCGTTTTCGTCGCAACGTCGTTCCAGGAGACACCGTAATATTTAAGTGTGAATTTACGGCACCTATCAAACGTGGCATTGTGAAAATGCACGGCGCAGGCTACGTAGCTGGCCAAATTGTTTGCGAAGCCGATATGACCGCAAGTTTAGTAAGAAAAAAATGATTCAACCGTTAGCATACATACACCCAGAGGCAAAAATTGCCCAAAACGTTGTGATTGAGCCATTTGCCATGATACACAAGGATGTAGAAATCGGTGAAGGTACTTGGGTAGGTTCACACGCGGTCATCAATGACGGCGCTCGAGTTGGTAAAAATTGTAAAATTTACCCTGGAGCCGTGATTTCTTCCACCCCCCAAGATTTAAAATTCAAGGGAGAATATACACTCACTTACATCGGCGACAATACCATCATTCGTGAATACGCCACCATCAGCCGCGGAACAGAAGAACACTGGAAGACAGAAATCGGCAGCGACTGTCTCATCATGGCCTACTCACACGTAGCACACGATTGTCGTATCGGAAACAACTGCATTATCGTCAACAACGTACAAATGGCTGGCCACGTCCACATGGGCGACTGGGCCATTATTGCGGGGTCGAGTTCAGTACGGCAGTTTGTGAAGATTGGCGCACACGCTATGGTAGCTGGAGGATCACTTGTTCGCAAAGACGTTCCCCCTTTTACTAAAGCCGCCCGTGAACCACTCTCCTACGCTGGTATCAACTCAGTAGGACTGCGCCGTCGCGGGTTTACCAACGACCAAATCAACGAAATTCAAGAAGTATATCGCTACATTTATCTGCGCGGTTTCAACAATACCGAAGCCTTGGAACACATCGAACTAGAGTTAGTTCCGTCGGCTGAGCGCGATGAAATTGTAAATTTTATTCGTAATTCTGAACGCGGCATCATCAAAGCTCCGAGCAGTAATAATATTGATTCCGAAGATTAAATAGTCGTAAAAGATTTTGAACCCTCCCGACAGTAATGCTCTCAGGAGGGTTATTTTTTATCTATCCAAACAAATCACTCGACAAATACCGGTCTCCACGGTCGCAAACGATGAAGACAATCACGCCTTCCTCTAATTCTTCGGCCAATTGAATGGCGGCATGAGCCGCCCCTCCACTGCTCATTCCCGAAAAAATACCCTCGATTTGGGCCAAGTCACGTGCTCGTTGCGTAGCGTCCTCTTGCGACACCTCCATCACTCGGTCCACCCGCGAGGGTTCAAAAATTTTGGGCAAATACTCTACCGGCCATTTCCGAATGCCAGGAATACTTGAGCCATCAGTAGGCTGACAACCCACGATTTGAACGTCAGGATTTTGTTCTTTCAGATACCGTGAGGTACCCATAATAGTACCTGTAGTACCCATTGATGAGACGAAGTGGGTAATTTTCCCGTCGGTAGGTAATTATCGGGATTAGCAAACTGATTAAGCATCAAATACCCACCTTCAGCTACTTTTTCATCGGCATAGTCGCGTGCTGATTCGATGGTATCGGTCAAAATCACTTTTGCCCCAAAAGCTTCCATAGTAAGTACCCGCTCACGGGTTGAGTTTTTGGGCATAGTAAGCTCTATTTCAATGCCATACAGCCGAGCAATCATTGCCAAGGCAATGCCCGTATTACCGCTGGTCGCCTCAATCAATTTCATCCCAGGTTTAATTTCGCCACGTTCAACAGCGCCCTTTATCATGCTGTAAGCAGCACGGTCTTTTACGCTTCCTCCTGGATTATGACCTTCCAATTTCCCATAAAGTTTTACTTTCGGATTGGGATTCATGCGTGTCAACTCGACGAGTGGAGTATTTCCTACAAAATCTAAAAGAGTGGGCATTTAGAGGTATGAGATTTGCGTTATTTAAAATAATTACGATAAATTTGTCCAAAAAGTTGCATCCATGGAAGCTTTACAAATCGAAAATACAGATAAGTATTTAAGAATCACTTTGGATAAAGAAGCATTTGATGAAACGCAAATTATGGATTTATTGGAATATTTACGTACAGAAGACCTTGTTAAAAGGGCACAATTTGATGAATCTATCTTGGATTTAAGTAAAACGATAAAAAAAAGATGGTGGTCCAAACATAAAAGTGACCTCTTGAAATAACATGGACAATATTGTTGTGGATGCGAATGTCCTGTTTTCAACACTTATTTCTAATAACCGAAAAACTCGATTACTTCTTTCTGACAGTCAATATAAGTTCTTCGCCCCAAAGTACCTATTTGTAGAGCTTTTTGAACACAAAGAAACCATTATTCAAAAAGCGCATATTTCGGAATCGGAAATCTATGAATTATTAGATAATGTTCTCCAACATATCCACTTTGTCGGGAATGATTTTATTTCAACAAATCAGTATTGGCAGGCCTATCGTCTTTGCAAGGACGTTGATGAAGAAGATACCCCCTTTGTAGCTTTGACCTTGGCATTAAAAGCAAAATATTGGACAAGAGATGACACATTAAAAGTACATCTTCGCAGTCAGGGATTTAATGATTTCTTTGAACCTTATTAAATAAAGTATGAGTGTTCTAAAAAAATTGGCTGGCGAAACGGCATTATACGGGCTAAGTAGTATCGTTGGACGGTTTATCAATTATCTACTGGTCCCTTTACATACGTGGATTTTTGGGAAACCCAGTGATTTAAGCCCGACCGTAGATTTGTTTGCTTTTGTGGCAGTCATGAACATCATCTATACTTTTGGATTTGAAACGGGTTTTTTTCGTTTTGCTTCCAAAACGGGGGATTTGCGCAAGTATTACGACCAAACCCTCACGTCTGTCATTATTTTATCGGGTATTCTCTCGCTTTCTACTGCTTTGGGGGCTTCAGCCATTGCCGAAAGTATGAATTATCCTGACAAAGCGCATATTATTATCTGGCTATCTGTCATTATGTTTATTGACGCCATAGTGGCTATACCATTTGCCCGATTACGTTTAGAACGAAAAGCCAAGCGGTTTGTATTCGTAAAAATTATCAACATTTTGGTGATTGTAGTACTCAATTCTTTCTTTTTGGTGCTATGCAAAGGTATTTATGAAGGGCGTTTTTTGTTAAACTGGAGTCAGGAAGTAGCTTGGATTTATCGTCCCGACTGGTCGGTAGAATACATATTTCTATCGAATCTTATCGCCAATGCGCTATTTATTTGGCTCTTGCGCGACTTATTCATAGATTTTCGATTTCAATTCAGCAAGTCTCTTTTCATGGAGTTATGGAATTACTCCTTTCCCGTGATGATTTTAGGCTTAATCGGTATGATTAATACCATGACTGACCGAATGTTTTTGAAGTATTTGTTACCCGAAAATTTTTACCCCGACCGAAGTTCTGCCGATGCCTTGAGTATTTATGGGCAATGCTATAAGCTCTCTATGCTAATGCAATTGGCCATTCAGTCGTTTAAATTTGCGGCTGACCCCTTTTTTTTCTCGAACGCCCAAGACAAAAATGCGCCTAAACTTATGGCTCTGGTCATGAAATGGTTTGTGATTGTATGCGTAGTATTGTGGCTGCTGGTAAGCCTCAACAATGACCTCATTGGCTTCTTATTTTTGCGTAACAAAATTTATCGAGAAGGATTGGAAGTAGTACCCATTTTATCTTTAGC
>JBGAUP010000031.1:29373-30323 GCA_044228585.1 Runella sp.
CAACCTATTTATTGGAATTTATTACAATTTGGCCTTCTGGTTTAAACTCACCGACAAAACCAATTTTGGCATTTTAATTTCAGGAATCGGCGCACTTGTGACCATCGGTCTCAATGTTTGGTTAATTCCACAAATGGGCTATATGGCCTGTGCGTATGCGTTTCTAGCTTCGAGCGTAGTTATGTGCTTTGTGTGTTATGTATTGGGCGAAAAATATTATTCCGTACCTTACCACTTGGTCTCAGCCTTAGGCTACATTGTAAGTGCAGGATTGGTCATTTATCTTTCTTCATTGGTCAAAATCTCTAACCTTTGGGTATCAGTTCCGTATCATTTAGCGTTATGTTTGCTATACGGATTCGGAATTTTGCTCGTTGAACGCGATTCAATACCTTTGAGAATTCGACAAAAAATGAAAGTTTTGAATTAAGATTTTCTTCTAACCGCATCGGCGGTCCGACGCATCGGCGCGGGGTCGCCCGTGCGGCGGTCCGACGCAACAGACGCTATGATTTTCACAATGAACGCAAGAAAAATTACTCGCTTATTTGTTTACTTGTTCGTTATCACTCTTCTTTCCTGTGACTCTAACGCTGTTTTCAAAGACCACGAAGACATTGAAGATGGCAAGTGGTACCTCAAAAATGAGCCCTCGTTTACTTTTGAAATTGCGGACACTACCCAAACCTATAACGTTTATTATTTGGTTCGTAACAGCATTGCTTATCCTTATTACAATCTATACGTAAAGCGGTTTTTGATGGATGACAAAAAGAAAGTGGTCAACGAAGCTCTCAATGAATTGATTCTGATGGACGAAAGGACTGGAAAACCATTAGGAGACGGTTTAGGCGACTTGTTTGACCATAAAATCATGGCACTTAAAAGCTATCGTTTTCCGCGTAAAGGAAAATACACGTTTAAAATTCGTCAGTATATGCGTCAAGACC
>JBGAUP010000413.1:0-3838 GCA_044228585.1 Runella sp.
CCCGCCCAGCGGGGCGTTTGGATTCTGCCATTTATTTCTACAAAATGGCACTTACTATATGTCAGTCGTTCGCGCTTGCGCAAACGTTTGGATTTGAGAGAAGAGGAAGATTTGGAGCAGTTCGTTAAAGGGTTTTGATGCCCCCCTCAGTAAGAAGCCACTCCCTCCAGTATCGAAGCTGAAAAGAGTGGCTTATAACTGTGAAAAGGTTTTAGTGTGGTTTTAAGGCATTTGAGCTATTGCTTCACAAACTTCACTTGCTCAGTGCCGACTTTTAAAACATATGTCCCTACGGGCAAAGCGGATACGTCAAGCCCACCTGTTCCCGAAGAAGGCTTTTTGCCATTCATCACTTTTTGTCCTAAAAGATTGAGGATTTGGTAATCACCCCCCTCAGTATATTCTACTGTTAAGACATTGGAAACAGGATTGGGATAGGCTTTTAGTTTGCCATTGCTTTTTCTTTCTACCGAAATGACTTTCGACAGTGTTTCCTTACCATCGTTGTCTATCTGACGCAAGCGATAAGTTGAAATACTCAGGGGATCATTGTCTAGAAACTCATAAGTGGCGGCTTTGCTTTTGGCAGCAACGAAACCCAATATGCGCCATTCACCGTTCGCCATTAACCGTTCGACTTGGAAGCCTTTGTTGTTGATTTCCGAAGCGGTTGTCCACGTCAAAAGGTTGCTAGATACTGAGGGGGTCGCTGTAAAGTCCAATAACTCGACGGGCAAGACTACAGTGACATTCCATCCGGCGATATTCTTCAATCCCGTGACCGACGTGCCGCCGCCAACGTCTGTAAAAAATCCGCCAACGTAAATGTCGCTGCCACTTACCGCAATCGCATTGACAGCACTGTTTAACCCCTGACCCAAAGCCGACCAAGCGGAGCCACTCCATTTGGCAATATTGTTCAATCCTGGGACTGGCGTGCCACCCCCAACTTGTTCAAAAGTACCCCCAACGTAAACGTCGCTGCCAATCACCACAATTGCCTTGACATAAGCAAAATCAGACGAACTTAAACCCTGATCCAAAGCCGACCATGCGGAGCCATTCCATTTGGCGATAGCGTTCAATCCCGTGACTGGCGTGCCGCCGCCAACTGCTGTAAAAGAGCCGCCCACGTAAAGGTTGCTGCCACTCACCGCAATCGCAAAGACAATATTGCTTAACCCCTCACCCAAAGCCGACCAAGCGG
Source organism: Runella sp. (assembly GCA_044228585.1). Taxonomy (GTDB): domain Bacteria; phylum Bacteroidota; class Bacteroidia; order Cytophagales; family Spirosomataceae; genus Runella. The sequence continues at coordinate 1,208 of JBGAUP010000413.1, forward strand.
AGCCATTCCATTTGGCGATATAGTTCAATCCCGGGACCGACGTGCCACCTGTGCCAACGTCTGTAAATAATCCGCCCACGTAAATATCGCTGCCAATCACCGCAATCGCATAGACATCACCGTTTAACCCTTGATCCAAAGCCGACCAAGTGGAGCCATTCCATTTGGCGATATAGTTCAATCCCGTGACCGACGTGCCGCCGCCAACATTTGTAAACTGTCCACCAACGTAAATGTCGCTGCCAATCACCGCAATCACACTGACAGCACTGTTTAACCCCTGATCCAAAGCCGACCAAGTATCAGCGAGCGGAGGAGGTGCAGGGCTAAAAACAGGACCCCGAGTGGGGTCAAGTTCGACATGCCAACCTGTTATGTCAAGCGTGAGATGTTGATTGCCAACGGTAGCTGCGTTGATCGTGCCATCGGGCATTAAGAAATCTGCCGCAGGGACTGTTTCCGCTTTTAAAGGCGATAGAAAACAGAAAACCATGAAGCACCATAAAAGGTAAAAAGTCTTCTTCATCCTAAAATGAGTTGAATTGATTAATAAAAATAGTTAAATGAATTGTTTCAACAGTCAATGTATCGGAAACAAGCTTGTTGGAGGTTATGAGCTTGCTGTTTTGTATGTAGGAGGCAGAGACCCCTTGCGAGAGCATCTCATTACCATCGTTGACTCTATCCACAAACGTTGGATTAGCCTAAGACCCGATACCTACACCAGTGAGCAATGACGCTTTTTTTGCGCTGGGAATATGGGGTCGAATCACCCTGCACGGATAACACGCTCTAATTGTGCGCGTGCTGTGCCCTATTGGATTTAAGAATAGTTTGATTTAAAATTGTTTATCATTCGTTTCATAAAAAAAGTTCAAATTTAAAAACTGCCCCCTCAGTACAAGAAGGTGATTCGTTAATATGAATTGAGTTTTAGATTGTAGAAAAGGAAAAGTGTCTGTCCTTTACGATGTGAAAAGATTTACCCTTTATGTGTGTCACAAAGATAATGCTGACAAAAGATTTATAAAAATAAGGTATATTTTTTTCATCAAAAAAAAGCCCGATAGTTCTTACCAAACCATCAGACATAAACTATGAATCCCGTGCACTCGGGATTACTATTGTACCCCTAAATCCCCGAAGGGGGCTTTTACTACTGCTTCACAAACTTCACCTGCTCCGCGCCCACTTTCAAGAAATAAGTGCCATCGGGCAATGCCGATACATCAAGTCCACCTTGCTGTTGAGTATCCACGCATCAATGATGTAGGGACTTCCCATGTTTAAGCGATTAGAGTTGACTTATTGACATAAAGGAATAACTTTTAAAGTTCCCCGAACGTGAACATGGAAATTGGTTGCTTTAGGGCAGACGTTGTCTGCACAATTGACTCAAAGTGAAAATACAATGGGACTACGACCTGCCGACCCTTATTGGGAACTTCCCTGCCCAGCAGGTTGCAAAGCATTTTACTGAGGGAGTCTTTGTCTAAATCCTATCATATCCTTTTGTCATTTCGTAAGAACCTAATTCAAAAGCCCTGCAACATATGGTGGGCTGGGATTTTGTTGTCGTTCCGTCGGAATACTGAGGGAGTCGGTTTCGCGAGTCTTGAGACCCCATTTATAGATGAGTTCGGTCTGGAGACCGAACCCAGCTATACCGTTCTTTAGCTTGATAGTTGTGGTTTATTTAATGAACACCTCGCGCCAGCGGGCTTCAAAGATTACCCCTCAGTATTTTTAAAAAAACAGCCGCCTCGCGCGTATGCAAGACGGCTGCAGATTATAAAAAAGAAGTTTTAAAGGCGCTATAGCATTGAGAGTACATCAAATACTGAGGGGGTAAATAGTCGAAACTAAGGATAAAAATAACTCTTAAGGTTTTATGACTTCGCAGGATATCCAGTTAGAACTCGTACCCGTTAATCCAAAATTGGTTAAGATGCCCAAAAATGTACTGCTATTTGCTTTATTAGTGAGCGTGTTTATGGTTGTATTTGTGCCGCCTGCTGTACCTTGATTGAATTGGTAATACAAGATTAAGTTATTTTGAGCAGGCAAATTACTGAACATATTGGCTTTAATCTCCGCTTGACTTTTTACCACGCTCCAGATGCGAACTTCATCAAGCGAACCCTTGGTAAATTCCGCGCCTCCTGAAAGCGAACCCAACCATGCTCCAGAAGTAATGATAGGTAAAGGAAGATCGGGTGTTGGTTTTTCAGAAATCAAAACTCCATCGAGATAGGATTTAAAACCAGTCGGTGAATTGCGTTGCCAAGTCATAGCGACATGGTGCCAAGTGCCATCAGTCGCATTACTACCTACTGGAACAGTATAATCCACATAATTAAGCCTCACAAAATGCGACCCATTATAGCCTGTAATGATATGGCTTTTATTGTCGGGTTGCAGGCGTACAGCAGAATGTAAGGTACTGCCTTTGAACCAATATTCAATCGTCAAGGCTTCGGGGTTGGTCAAAGGTGTGTTGGTATTACGGATAAGAACGCAATCGTCTTTACCATCAAAATTGAGTGCATTGCCTAATAAGACCTTTGTCCCTCCTGATGTTGTCCCACCACCTGTTGTTCCATTTGTCCCGCCTGTTGTTCCTGTTGTGCT
>JBGAUP010000032.1:0-29536 GCA_044228585.1 Runella sp.
CCCGACAAAATCTTGACCGTGACGGGCGAAGACCTGACTTGCGAATTGATACAATCAACCGTCAAGAAAGCAGGTTTTGAGATTGAGAATATGCAGCCTTAGACTCATCACAAACCAACACTGACTTGGGTGGTAAGGGGGAAAAATGAGTATTTCAAGGAAAAAATAGGAATTGTTTAGGGAAAAACGGGGATAATTGAGTTTTCTTTACTTTTAAAGTCAAGATTCAAGTCCTGTCTATTCCTAAACTCAAGATGAAATCATTTATTCTGTCCTTTTCACTTATTCTTCTTAGTTTGGGGTGGGTTGCTTTGAAACCCAAAGAAGCAAAACCTGCCCCAATTCCTCCTAAAAAAACCGAGCTAAGACTCGTTCAAGACGAAAAAGCGGGAACGATTTCCGTGTTTCGTCTTAACGGCAAAATCCCTATTTTGGTACAAAATGCCAAAGCAGATTTTCGGCCTTACCTACACCCGATTGTGGCCCCCGATGGCAAAGGCGTACTCACCGAATACAGCCCAGGCCACCACAAGCACCAAACAGGTATCTATTGGGGCTATACGCGGGTCAATGGCCGCGACTATTTTCACCATCCCGAAGGGGACTATTGGCGACGAGTTTCGGCAAAAATCATCAAAGCAAAAGGAACAGAAGTAAAGTGGGCAACGGTTTATGATTTGCTCGACGAAAAAGGCAATGCCGTTCTCACCGAAACCCAAACTTGGGTGATGCGCGAGCAGGATGGTAAATATTTGCTGGATTTAGAATGGGCAGGCGAAGCCCAAACCGACGTCACCATTGGCAAATACGACTACGGTGGGCTGTTTGTGCGAATGCCTTGGAAGCAAGGTATCAAAGGGGAAGTGGTGAATGCGGCTCGTCAAAAAAATGAAAAAGCCGAAGGCCAACGGGCGGGTTGGGTGGACATCGGGATGCAAGTAGAGGGACGTAACGACTTAGCTCACATTGCGATTTTTGACCACCCCGAAAACAAAGGTTTTCCGCAATACTGGCGCGTAGATGGGCAATTGGGCGCTGGGCCTGCGCGGGCCAGAATGGCCGATTGGCAAATCAAAAAAGACAAAATTGAGGTCATTAAGCATCAATTGGTGATATACACGGGCGAGCTGAACGACGTAAAACTCACCAACACTTGGGCCGAATTTAGCGGACAAGACATGATGTATTCGCTTTGGGGCATAGCCCAACAAGAAGGCCGCGATGCCAAGTTTTTGACGCCCGAAGAAGCCGTGGCCAACATGACCCTGAAAGATGGCTTCAAGGTAAATACGTGGGCCTCAGAACCCATGATGACCCAGCCGATGGCTTTTTGCTGGGATGACCGTGGCCGACTCTGGATTGCCGAAAACCGTGATTACGAGTCGCGGGGGCATGGTTTTTCCAATGCGGGCAATAGCCGTATTTTGATTTTGGAAGATACCAACCACGACGGGGTAGCCGATACTAAAAAAGTTTTTTTGGAAGGAATTGCTTTTCCAGCGGCCATGGCTGTTGGGTTTGATGGATTGTATCTGGGCGCACCACCTAACCTACTTTTTGTACCCGACCGTAACCACGACGACTTGGCCGATATGGACAACATCGAAGTAAAACTCACGGGTTGGGGCATCCGGGACCGCCACGAAACCTTGAATAGTTTGCACTGGGGGCCAGATGGTTGGCTTTATGGTTGTCAAGGTTTTGCTACACCCTCTAAAGTGCGCAAACCTGAAGGGAAAGGAAAACTCTATCGCCACAAAGACCCTTTTCCCGAAGATATTCTCAGCGGCGAAGGCGTGGACATCAACGGGGGCGTGTGGCGGTATCATCCTACAAAAGATAAATTTGAAGTAGTGGCCCACGGTTTTAGCAATCCTTGGGGGATTGATTACGACGCTAAAGGGCAGCTTTTTATCAGTGCGTGTGTGATTCCGCACATGTGGCACATTATTTTGGGAGGTATTTATCACCGTCAGGGTGGGCAGCACTTCAATCCGTACATATACAGCGACATCCGTACCATCGCTGACCACAGCCACCGTTCTGCGCACGGCGGAGCCCGTGTGTACCAATCGGATGCCTTTCCAAAAGAACACCAAGGGCGTATTTTTATGGCCAATATCCACGAACACGCCATTTTGTCGGATGTATTGGAGAAAAAAGGCTCTGGTTTTGTGGCCAAGCACGGGGACGAATTGCTCATGGCCAACAACGCCCAATGGGTAGGGTTTAGCATGGAAGTAGGCCCCGACGGAGGCTTGTACGTGCTGGATTGGCACGATGCCGACATTTGTGGCAAAGAAGTAGTGAATGGCGAAACAGGGCGTATTTTCAGAATCATGCCCAAAGAATCGTTGGCACAAAACTGGGCAGGGCGTTATGAGGATTTGAGTAAACTATCAGATAAACAGCTGGTTGAATTTCAAAAAAGCCCCAGCGATTGGCACTCGCGCAGGGCGCGGGTCATCTTACAATCCCGCGCTACCAAGGGTAGTTTGGACAAAAACGCCGTGGCCGATTTACAAACTATTTTTCAGTCTAATTCCAACGCTGATTATCGCCTCAGGGCCATGTGGGCATTGCACATTACGGGTAGTTTGTCCCCTACCGATTTGCAAAAATCGCTCAGTGATACCGACCCTTACGTACGGGCTTGGGCCATTCAGCTTTTGTGCGAAGATAAAAACCCGCCCGCAGATGTCTTGGCGATGTTTGTGAAGATGGCCAAAGAAGATTCGTCGCCCGTAGTTCGGTTGTATTTAACTTCGGCCTTGCAACGGATTGATAATGAATCGGCTTGGAAAATTGTGGAGCAATTGGCACGCCATGCCGAAGACAACGAAGATCACAACCTTCCCAAAATGATTTGGTTTGGCTTAGAACCTTTGGTAAAAAACAATCCCAATCGCGCACTGGAATTGGCTTCCCAAACGGGTATTCCCTTGATTGCTAAATACGTAGCACGGCGTTTGATAGATGCCAATGCCCCCGAGACGATTATCGCAACGTTGACAAGGTTCAAAACCTTGCCAACGTTGAATGTAGTAAACATTTTGGAAGGGATGCGCGATGGGTTGGAGGGAAGATTTGATCTAAAAGCCCCAGCGAATTGGGCATCGGTGTATGCTAAACTACGTCAAACCAAAGGCGAAACAGCCCAGTTGGCGCAGCAGATTGCCCAGCGTTTTGGAGACACCGAAGCGACGCAGAAATCAATGGTTACGTTGAAAAACAAAAATGCACCTTTGCCCCAACGCCAACAGGCATTACAGGCCATCGCTGCCCGCAAGCGTCAAGAATTGGTAAACGAAATTCCCGCTTTGTTGAATGAACCCAAGCTGCGTTTGGATGTGATTCGGGCTATTGCCGATTACGACCAAGAATCATTGGCTAAGTTGTTGATTACTAAATACAAAGAGTTGGATGCTGCCGAAAAACAACAAGCCATTCAAACGCTATCATCCCGTCCTAAATACGGTTGGCAGTTGACCCAAGCGCTGAAAAATCAAACCATTCCCAAGCGTGACGTACCGCCTTATGCCGCACGACAACTATTGCGCGTCGTAGGAAGTGGTTTTATTGAAGTCTGGGGACCCATTGAGCAAGAACCCTCTTTGGAAAAATCGTATTCCAAATACCAACGCATGATTACGGACAAAGCCGTGGCTACCGCCAACGCCACCAAAGGTGAAGTCGTGTTTCAACGGACGTGTGGCAGTTGCCACAAAATGTACGGAAAAGGCGGGAATATTGGTCCCGATTTGACAGGTTCAAACCGTGCCAATCTTGATTACTTACTCTTTAATGTGCTGAATCCCAGCGGCGAAATCCAAGAAGACTACAAACTCGTGGTAGTCACTACCCGCGATGGCCGCACGTATTCGGGAAATGTAGTTTCTGAAAATGAACGTCAATTGACGATGCGGGTGGTGGGACAAGATGCCGTGGTGATTAATAAATCGGCCATTCAATCACGTGAAGTGATGCCTACTTCGCTCATGCCCGTCGGTCTTTTTGATGCACTTTCCGAAACCGAAGTGTTGGACTTGGTGAAATACATGAGGACGATGAGCGGAGCAAAGCAGGCACAGAAATAAAGGTATTGGAAAGGATTTTCAAATTTTAGAGCAATTCGGTAGGGTCAATGAGTCGGTGTTTGATAGCAAACAGGACCAATCCTGCTGAGTTTCGAGCTGCGGTTTTTTCGAGTAGATTATTGCGGTGTCCGTCCACGGTACGAACGCTAATGAAAAGTTGATCTGCGATTTCTTGTGCCGTTTTTTGTTTGCAAATAAGTGTAAGTACCTCAATTTCACGGGAAGTGAGGGTGGAAGCGATATTGTCGGTGAGAAGAATTTTCTGTCTTTTATTACTTAGGCGGTTCTTCATGGCGTTGAGAAAAGCCTCGTTGAAATAAAAATCTTTTTCTACGACGGTATGAATAGCGCGTTCCACTTCTTCGGGTTCTACGTTTTTGAACAGATAGGCATTGACTCCCAGCTCCATGAGGTGAGTTACAAAGCGGTCTTCGCCATAGACCGACAAAATGATAATTTTGATGGAAGGATATTTTACGTGGAGAATTTTCGTAGTTTCGATACCGTTGAGTTCGGGCATAGACAAGTCTAAAAGAACGACATCAGGTAGAACCTCGGCTGTTTGGAGTGTATCTAATAATACTCTTCCGTTGTCGGCTTCCAAAACAATGGCGATACCTTCAAACGTATTGATAATAGAAGCCATGCCTCTTCTAAAAAGCACTTGGTCGTCGGTGATGGCTACTTTGATGGGTGACATGGGTGAATGAGTTTGAAAACGAGAATATTAGGGGAGAGGAATGCTGACCTTGACTGAGATGCCTTCGTTGAGTTGAGTTTTGAATTCGAGCGTACCTTCAAACATTCGCGTGCGAGTTTCAATGTTTTTGAGCCCCAAACTTTTTTTCTGATAGGCTTGGTCATAATTAAATCCTTTTCCGTTGTCGGAATAGTAAAGCCGTAGTTGGTTTTCTTCTTTCGTAATTGAAATCTCAATTTGAGTGGCTTCGGCGTATTTGATGGTATTGTTGAGGAGTTCTTGTATTACCCGATAAACCATCAGGTTGAGTTGAGAACTGGCCTGTGGAATATCCTCTATTGCCCAAGTGATGTCGGCATCGGTTAGTTCTAACGATTTTTCGCATAGTCCTTCGATGGCATAATTGAGCCCAAATTCTTCTAAGCCGCTGGGTAATAGGTCATTAGAAATTCTTCTGACATTTTCTATCGTATTGTCTATCAGAGATTTGTATTTGTCAGTAAGGAGGATGATTTCTGACGATACCTTCGACTCAGCGGGCATTTGTCCTACCAACAGTCGCATGGCAGAGAGCGCGGCTCCGATTTCGTCGTGCAGGTCGCGAGCCAATCGTTTTCGTTCTGATTCAATACCCTCCAATGTGCTGTTGATGAGTTCCTGTTGATACTTTAGCTCCATTTTCTTAAAAGTTAGTTCTTGACGAAACAGCCGTCGTTGGTACAGTACAATAAAACCAACGACACAACCAACCAAAAGCAACATGACAAAAGACCCGCCGAAAATAGCGAGGTATAAATCTACTTCGGATGAGGACTGAACCATAGACCAACGCCCTTAAAAATTTGCAAGACTGAATTTAGTAAAGCGTGTAAACCCCAAGACAAATAGTTGAAATCTTTATTCTCTTTCAGCACTACATTGCTCAAGATAAACAATACAATATTCCCTGAAAAATAGAATAAAAAACCCGTGTTGATCCAAAATACAGGCTTTTTTTCAGGTTCTCTAATGGTCAGTTCTGTAATCATTTTGTAGAAGCAAAGCACACAAAGAATAACCACCAATATACATTCTAAGCCAAGTGCATTCGTATTAAATTCGGTGAGTTTTTGAAAAAACAAAGAATTGACGATGGCAAAGACTGTAAATAGGAGCATCATGGAAGGTACTAAAGAGCGGTGATAGAAATACCCAAAATACCCATAGTAAAATAAGGCGATGATATTGAAATGCAGAATGGTATAAATATGAACCACAAAAAGATTGTTGCGAATTCCACTTTTTACGATTAGGTACATCACTATTTCGGTGATTATGCTGAGCCCAATCAGCAGTAGTATATAGCGTAACTCTTTGGTAATGAACTTAAATCTAAAAATAGCTACCCCTACTGGAAACACAAGAAAATAGGATGAATAGTCAAGTATCCATTCAACAAATCTGGAAATCATCTGCCTTATTCGTTTGGGTGTACGAGATTAGCAACTTCGGTCGCCGTTTGTGCTTGGCACAAACAGAGGGCTTTCTGGGTCACATATAGGAGGACAGGGGCGCGTAATATCAAACACCTGATAGTTGCCTCTTACTTCTTTGCCTTCTTGGATATTATAGACGGTTTGCTCGCCAATCAAGTCAATGACGGTGTCTCGGTCTGGACCGTCATAATTTGGCTGGGTTGTCCATTTTACCGCGGCACTGGCCAGTACCAAACACGGCTCTTGTCCAGTTTTAGTGTCGGAGTTGGGTTTGAGACCGACGTACATCCGCACGTACTCAGTTTCGGTTTGAGAGAGAAGTTCAATAAAGTCCGACCGACGTACTACAAAAGCCCGTAAATCGGTGGGCTTAAAAGTAGGGTCATTGTCAGGATTAGCGTTAATCCAGCTGGATACCCAGGTTTGAGCATCTGAAAGTGACACTGCTACGGCTTTCCATTCATCTTCTTGTTGTTGGGTGATTTGGATGTCTTGTCCCATGATTTTGTGAAGGATTTGAGTTCGATAACGTTGAAAAATAAAACAATAATAAGACACACAAAGCTAATCGTCTTTTGGAGGAATGCAATGGGTAAAAATGCCTGTTTTTGAAGACTCAGTAAAACTACGGGGTTATCCCCGCTAAAATGCCCGATTTGCAAAACAGGTATTTTAGCGGATAAGGAGAATGAGGCAATGCTGCAATTTTGTGTCGTTCAAATGCTGAACGCTCAAACATTTTTTTAACTACAAACAACACAACGTTATGGAATCAGGAAAACCAAACATTAGCAACGAACAGCTTGCTAACGACTTTCGCACTCTTTTGCAAGGTAAAATCAGTGATTCATTGATTGACTCTACTGTGCAATCGCTTTCGACCCAAACTTTGGCCAAGACCACTGCGGCTGCCACCTCCGACCCATGCCCAAGTTACGGAGCAAGTGGAAGTGTTTGGAGCATGGTGTTTTACATGGGATGCCAATGTACCGTTACCAACGGAAAGACTTTCAATGGTAGTGTATGGGGTGTTTCGTTCCCTGGAGGAGGGGCACTTTTTGGAGATGTGTATCTCAATTGTCCTACTTGTAGCAGTTTAGATCAATTGTATAGCCAAACCACAAATTTTGTGCTTACTGCTACCTCTGTTTATACCGCCTTTTATTTCTACGACAAAGACGGAAACTATTTAGGCAGTTTTCAGGCAGGGTCGGTTTCTACCGTGAACGGTGGGGGAGCAGGTTCTGGTAGCTGGTCATAATTTGTGGAAGCCATACAGTAAAAATTAAAGTTTACTGTATGGCTTTTGTTATCTCTCAGAACAATTTTGGATGTTTTTTGTGCCAGTCGGTCGCGTCTTGATATACTTTTGCTACTGCGAGCATTTTTGCTTCGGCGTACAGTTGCGCCGAAAATGTAATACTGGTAGGGAGTCCGTTTCTGTTGAAACCATTTGGTAAACAGATACTTGGGTGTCCTGAAAGGTTAGTGTAAGTCAAGTTTCCTCCCGCATAAGCAGGCGTGATATAGACATCGAAACGCTCTTTTTTCAGTACTTGGTACAAATCCTGAATCATTTTGGTGCGTACCCGTTGCGCTTGGACGTACTCTACCGCAGGAATGAACCTCGCTACCCGAAACCGATTAGGCCAAGCATTTTTGGTTTGACGTACCATCTGATCATCTTTGTTGGTAAGGGTCAGTTCGTCGAAGGCGGCTCCCCCTTCGATGCCAATGGCGATTGTTAGATCTCCAACGGGGTAGGCGGGAAGCTCAAAAGGAACGAGTTCTGCCCCTAATTCACGTAATGTTTTCAAGGTGAGCGAATCATTGGCGCGGTTAGGATAATTGGACTCAAAAGCTTTTTTCAAATAGCCAATTCTTGTACCCTTCAACGTTTTGAGTGGTTCGTAATTGAAAGGCAAATCGCGTACCGTAGGGTCTTGACCGTCGGGGCCTTGAATAGCGTTGAAAATCAGGGCGCAGTCTTCTACCGAACGAGTCATCGGGCCAATTTTATCCATACTCCAGCTCAATGCCATAGCTCCAAAACGACTCACCCTTCCGAACGTAGGACGTAAGCCTGTTACGCCGTTGACAGTGGAAGGCGAGACAATAGAACCCAGGGTTTCGGTTCCAATCGCAAAAGGTAAGCATCCTGCCGAAACTGCCGAACCTGAGCCCGCCGACGAACCACTCGCGCCCGTTTTGGTATTCCAAGGGTTGCGCGTCATGCCGCCAAACCATACGTCTCCCATGGCAAATTCTCCCAGCGACATTTTAGCCACCAATACTGCTCCCGCTTTTTCGAGCTTTTGGATGACGGTGGCATCGTACGGAAGTTCTTGATTTTTGTAGATATTAGACCCCCAAGTGGTTGGATACCCTTTTTTGGCCAATAAATCTTTCGCTCCGTAGGGGATTCCATGCAGTGGCCCACGGTATTTGCCTGCTTTGATTTCTATATCGGCTTGGGTCGCTTGTTGCATGGCCAACTCTTCGGTGATAGTGATGGTGTTGAGCAACGTCGGATTGTATTTTTTGAGTCGGGCAATAAAAAATTGGGTTAATTCAACGGATGAAATTTGTTTTGTCCGAATCAATTCGCCCAATTGTGCTACGGTATAAAAAGCCAAACTATCGCGCTCTTTGGGCAGAGCTACTTTCCCTATGAGGCTTGCTTTAAAAGGCTTCCTTGTTTTTTCAAATTCAAAACCTACGGGTACAGGGTCAAACAAGAGGGCAGGGGCGACGTCGTTGGTGAGTGGTATTTTTCTGACGCGCTCAAAACCAAGCAATTGATTATTTAAAATTTCGACCATTGAATCACGTTCAGCCGCAGAAAACTCAATGCCAAATACTTTGGAAGCATAGTTGGCGATTTCGGAAGTGATGGGTTGGTCGGCAGGCCGATAGGAAGTACCGAGTAAAAAACTGCCTACGCAGGCCAGTAGTACTATAAAAATTGATAAAACTTTTCTCATTGGTTTTTAGATTGATGGTGAAAGGAACTAATAACAGTAACTATAAACGTATAAAACGTGTTTGCAATTTACGACAAAAGCGTATATTTGCAGCCCGAAATAGAAATCCGTTGTTCAATATACGGATAGCCGTTTTGAGTTTTTTGCGCCCGTAGTTCAATGGATAGAATTTTGGTTTCCGGTACCAATGATAGGGGTTCGAGTCCCTTCGGGCGCACAACTTTAATAGATAAACCACTGATAGACAAATAGTTAGTAGGTTTGTTTTTTGTCAGGGGACGTATGAGGGGACGTTTTTCGGTGTAGCTGCTAAAATTCCTCACAAACTCACTTCATACGCTGTACCTTCCCCATATTTTAGTAACTCCTTTTTTGTAAGGTAAACATACCATGTCGGCATCCTTCAAAAGGAGACTGTTTCTTTTCAATCTTTCAAGTTTTGGGATAGGAAAGATTGGGAGTAAGTCGTGTCAATTTATCACAAAATTTACGAACTTTATATTTCTGATAAATTACCCAGACAATGAAACCACTATTTGCCCTCCTGATTACTTGCTGTTTGTTTGGTTGTAGAGAAAAAGAAGATGCCATCACAGGTTTTCCTTATGGTTTAGTCGGAACCTACGAGGTAGTTTCTAATAAACCGTCATTCGTATTTAAAAACTTACTTTCAAACTACGATAACTTTAACGAGACTACTACTGCCATCATTAGCCAAACGGGAATAGAAACGTACCGTTTGGAGATTAAAGTAACTGGTGTTGCAAAAAAAGGGAATGCAAATGCGTTCAATTATAACTTTACCGCCGATTTAAACGGTGGCAGAATCAATAATGTTCCCAATGAATATAGGTACGGTTTTGGAGGTAAATACGGAGATATAATTCCGTCCAGTCTCGAACTGGGCAATGTTAATAAGCACATTGAAAGTACCGTCATTCGCCATGGGTTAAACCTCAACATATTTGCAGACGTTCATTACGGAGAAGATCGTGCAAATATTATCAATGCTACATTAGTCAGAATAAAGTAGGACCGACCTTACTCGGCCTGATGACTACCAAGGCTAACTTCCAACCCGTCATTTTGCATTATAATATGTGAAATCGAGAGTTTTGATGCTTGAGATTTTACCCGTAAATCAATGAAGCGCACCCAAACGAAAGGTAGGTTAAACCTGCTACAAAACACCTTTAGAAGGAAAAATAGCCATTTATTGGCTCAAACTGAATTTTCTGTACATGTCATACATTGCATAAATACCACAAAAAAGTATTTATACAAAAGTTAGAACATATCCTGTATCATCAATTCGCTTCTGCGAACTTTTATACCCTCAATGAGCCGAAAAAAACCTAACTCGTCCAATAATCCGCAAGACGCTCGGCTTGCCTTAAAACGGTTTCAATGGCCTTGGGTTGTTGGTCGGGAGGATAGCCGTACTTAGTCAGGGTACGTCTCACAATCACCATCAATTTGGCACGAGCACTTTCTCGAATCGTCCAATCTATACTTGCGTTTGTTTTTACTTTCTCGGCTACTTCTCGTGCTATGATTCGGAGTTGTGGGTCGCCCAGCACTTGGGCTGCGCTGTCATTTTCGGCGAGGGCGTCATAAAAGGCCAGTTCATCTTTGGTAAATCCCATTCGCTCGGCTCGGTGGGCTTCTTCGCGGGTTTTCTTGGCTACTTCATCCACCAAAAACTGAATAATTTCTGCCGTAGTGAGCAGGTTGTTTTGGTATTTCTTGATAGCCCCTTCGAGCATTTCCAGTAACGCCTTGCTTCTTACTAAGTTGGTTTTGGCAATGGTTTTGATTTCGTCGTTCAAAATTTTCTTCAATAGTTCCAAGGACAGATTTTGGTGTTTCATGCCCTTTACTTCGAGTAAAAACTCCTCGGAGAGAATCGAAATCTCTGGTTTTTGGATTCCTGCCGCCCCGAAGATGTCAACCACTTGGTCAGAACTCAACGCCTCGTCCACAATTTGCTTGATAGCCGACTCCAATTGCGCATTGGACGTACCGCCACTTTCGCCCTCAAACTTCACCAATCGTGCCTTGAGTGCCTGAAAAAAGGCTACCTCCTCTTTCGCTTCCAGTGCTGTTTCGTGCGGTATGGATAGCGCAAAGGCTTGACTCAACAGGGTTACTTGCTCAATAAATCGTTTTTTGCCGTCTGTCAGACCCAAAATGTGTTCTTCGGCTTGCAGGATGATAGCCAGCTTCTCTTTGGGGCTTACTTCAAAAAAACGTTTGTAGTTGAAATTCGCACTGTTTTTGTAGTAGGCGGCGGGGTCTTCGGCTAAAATCACGGAGCGCGACTTGCTCTTTTCGTCGAAGAGTTGGCTCACTATTTCCAACTTTTCCAACAGTATCTCCACGGCCTTTCCTTGGGTTTCGGTAGGGTCGCCTTTACCGCCTGAATCCGAATAAAATGACAATGCCTTTTTGAGGTCGGTTGCGATGCCCAAGTAGTCAACCACCAATCCCCCAGGTTTGTCTTTGAAAACCCGATTGACGCGGGCAATGGCCTGCATGAGGCTGTGCCCTCGCATGGGTTTGTCCACGTACAAAGTATGCAGACAAGGCGCGTCAAAACCCGTAAGCCACATATCGCGTACAATGACGAGTTTGAGCGGGTCGGTTTCTTCCCTAAAACGGTCGGCTAAGACCCTGCGCTCGGCCTTGGTGGTATGGTGCAGTGCCATGTCTTTTCCGTCGTCGCTGGCCGCCGTCATAATTACTTTGAGGCTTCCTTTGCCGAGGCTGTCGTCGTGCCACTCGGGGCGTAGCTTCGTGATTTCTTGGTAGAGGGCTACGGCGATTCGGCGGCTCATGGCCACGATCATTCCTTTGCCCTCAAAAACCGATTGTCGTTGTTCAAAGTGGGTTACTATATCTTGGGCTAAGTTTTGGAGGCGTTGGGTATTGCCTACAATGGCCTCCAACTTTGCCCATTTGGCCTTGGCCTTTTGCTGTTCCGAAAGTTCGTCTTGTTCCAATTCCTTGTCAAACTCCTCAATCAACCGTCGGCCTTCGGCGTCGAGGTTGACTTTGGCCAGCCGACTTTCGTAGTAAATTCTGACGGTGGCGCAATCGGCTACGGCTTGCCCAATGTCATAAATGTCTATGTAAGAGCCAAAAACCGCGGGGGTGTTGACGTCGGTACTTTCGATGGGTGTCCCCGTAAAACCAATGTAGGTAGCCGTGGGGAGGGCATCGCGCATGTATTTGGCAAAACCGTAGGCAATGCGTTTGCCCAGTACTTCCTTGGTGTCTTTGTCTTTGACGTCCACTAATTTGGCCTCAAAGCCGTATTGGGTTCGGTGAGCCTCGTCGGCAATGACCACAATGTTGCGGCGATTAGACAGTTGCTCATATTCGGTCATTCCCTCTTCTGGCACAAACTTCTGAATCGTCGTAAATACGATACCGCCCGATGCCACTTTCAGCAGTTCTTTCAGATGCCCTCGGTCTTTGGCCTGAACGGGTGTTTGGCGGAGGAGTTGCTTGCAGTTGGCAAAGGTATCGAAGAGTTGGTCGTCCAAATCGTTGCGGTCGGTAATCACTACCACCGTGGGATTGTCGAGACTCAGTACCAGCTTACCCGTAAAAAATACCATGGACAGCGATTTGCCACTGCCTTGGGTGTGCCACACTACGCCACCTCTGCGGTTGCCGCCCAAATCGGATGCCTGTTTGGTACTTTCTACGGCCTTATTGACGGCGTAGTATTGGTGATAGGCCGCTATTTTTTTGATGGTTTCTACTTGGATGATGCCCGTTGCGGGGTCTTCTTTCTTCGATTTCTCAAAAACAATAAAGTTTTGGAGGAGGTCTATCAACGTCGCGGGGTTCAACATTCCCTTTACCAACGTTTCTAACTGCGGTCTTAAACGCGAGGCTTCGGTTTTGCCATCGGCGGTTTTCCACGGCAAAAAACGGCTCTCGTTGGCCGAAATCGTGCCTGCCTTGCACTCAAACCCGTCGGTAATGATGCAAAAGGCGTTGTAGGTAAATAGGCTCGGTATGGTGGCCTTGTAGGTCTGGATTTGTTGATACGCCTTTTGTACGGTGGTGGTTTCGCCCACGGCGTTTTTGAGTTCGATGTCCACTACGGGGATGCCGTTGACAAAGAGCAATAGATCGGGGCGTTTGTTGAAGGTGCGGCTGTTGTTTTCGATGATGGTGTATTGATTGACCGCCAAAAACTGGTTGCTTTGCCAGTGGTCAAAATCTATCAGCCACACCAAGTCGTGAACCTCTCCCCCGTCCCCTCTCCTGTGAGAGAGGGGGGATTTATACGTTACGGGTACACCTTCTATCAAGAGTTTATGAAAGGCTTCGTTGTCGGCCAGTAAATCGGGCGATTTGATGCGCAACACTTCCCGTAGGGCTTGCTGTTGGGCGTGGGCGGGTACGTCAGGGTTGAGGCGTTGAATGGCGCGACTGAGTCTTCCTTCCAAAATAACATCACTGTACGACTGTCGTTCGGGAGCGTTGCCATCGGGAGCAATGACGCCGCCGTGCGTGTATTCATAGCCCAACGCTACGAGGTCTTCGAGGGTGGCGAGTTCGATGTCGTTTTCGGTGAGGATACTCATGCGTTGAGATGTGGTGTTTGAAACAAACCCTAAAAATAAAAAAACACTCGTTGCGGAGTGTTTTTGGGGAGGGATTTATTTTGTTACTGTTTCAATCTGACCTCAAATTCAAGATTCAACGCCTTTTGGAGCTTGACAATCAATTCAAAACTGGGGATTTTATCACCCCTGAAAACCTGCGTGAGCCACCCCGTTGAAGTGCCGATTTGAGCCGCTAACTCTTTGCGGCTGATGCCCTGTGCTTCTATTTTGGCTTGGATGGGGCTTAAAAATTGAGCCGCCAACCACAACGCATCCAACTCGCGTTGGTCGTTTTCAGCGAAATTGAAAAGGGGTAGGTAGTCTTCTGCTACGATGTATTTTTCGTTGAATGTCATGGTATCATTATTTTTATCCTTACTCCTGCACCCGCACCTCCCCACTCATCAGCTTCGGCAGCAGCGTCTTCAACATGATTATTAGATTTTAGGATGGACAAGATTCTTATTATAGACTCTGTTAAATTCCAGACTTTTTGCTCCAAAATTGATGAGCAAGCCATCGGCGATATGGTATGCTTCACAGTAATTGATGGCCTGTGCCTTGTGGACTTCTTGTAAATGTTCAACAGCCTTGATTTCGACCATAATCTTGCCTTCTACAAAAAAATCTACCCTGCGTGTGCCTATGTGTTGGTCTCGATAAAATAAATTCATTTCCATTTCTCGTTCAAAATCTATCCCGCAAAAAGTAAATTCTATCGCTAAGGCTCGCTGATAAATTACCTCTTGAAAACCATTGCCCAAGGTGCGATGCACTTGCATTGCACAACCGATAATTCTGTGGGTTAGGGCATTTATTGCATCAATATTTCTCATTTACTTTATTATGTTTTGTTGTCAGCATAAAAAGTCTCCAACATGATTATTGGATTTTAAGATGGACAGGATTCTTATGATAGACGCTACTGAACCCTCTTTGTGTCAAAATTGATGAATAATTTATCAGCCCCGCTCTCAAATCTTGTCTATCCCAAAATCTTTTTCATCCTGTTCAGACACCCGCACCTCCCCACTCATCAGCTTCGGCAGCAGCGTATCGCGTAGCTGCGTTAAGGTGCGGATTTGGGTGTGGTTGGACTTGATTTTTCTATACATTGGTTCGGCACTTTGTTCAAATTGTTCTAACTTTTCGAGAGGAGGGATATTTAATGGTAAATTATTTAGGATTTCTGTTGTCATACTTGGCACAGCAGACCCTACATTCATTGAGGCTAAATCTTTTTCTTTAACAAAATGGAAAATAAACTTTGCCAAATTAGGCTGCTTCATTTCGGTATAAAACATGGTATCTACTGTCCAGAAAGGCTCGTCAATGTATAAAACATTATTCAACGTCCCTTTTCGGGGAATCAATACCGATTCTTGGGTATAAAGAGCTTTGTCTGCATACCGCATGACCCCACCTGAACCATAAACGGGAATATTACCTTCTTGAAGGTTTTTGTGGTCTTTGCCGTACTTTACATTGATTAAATCACCCAATTTCCCCTTTTCCCAGCTCTCCTCGGCTTCCTCCACAAACCACTGCCGAAAGAGGGTTTCGGCGAGGGCTTCGAGGGTGGCGTTTTGGCGGTGGAGCAAGTCTATTTTGTCGTCGAGGCTGCTTAATACGGAGGCAATCGCGCGTTGCTCGGGGAGGGGTGGGAATGGAAATGTAATTTGCTCAAATGTTCCTAAATTGATATTATCTTGAACAGAACCTTCGCCAAAACTTTGAAGCTCTTTTTGGAAATGTTTAAGTGTATAGAAGGCAAAATCTAAATCGCATTTTGACTCATCTGGAATAAATCCAATTATGCTATCTGGGAAACAGGCATCTATACCTAATATCGCTATTTCAGCAATGTTAGCGGCAATTGTGATACAAAGTGTGCCTTTTTTCCATAGTTGACTTTGGGCAAGCCCTTTCTCAGAGTAGGTTTGCTCAAAATTAGTAATATATTTCTGAGCAGCTTTAACCTCTCCTGTTTGAATAAAAGGGTATTGCCCGCCAAATAATTCAGGGGCATACCTTGGTCTATGTTTTGACTTGCCTCTTTTTAAACTTCCGACCTCCCCCAACTTATATTCTTTCCACTGCTTCATTTTTGGTGTTTTGGTTAATAGTTTTTGTAAAATCAACGCTGACAGGGTTTGGTGGTAGGACGTATTCAACCCTGTCAGCGTTTTACTGCTTATATTCTTTCCACTGCTTCATTTTTGGTGTTTTGGTTAATGGTTTTTTTGCGAAATCAACGCTGACAGGGTTTGGTGGTAGGACGTATTCAACCCTGTCAGCGTTTTACTGCTTATATTCCTTCCACTGCTTCATTTTTGGTTAATGTTCTACGTCTTCTAAACTGTCCAATACCTCTTGCCATTTGGCTTGGAGGAGTTTTTTGTCGGGCAGTTGGGTTTGGTAATCGGCCACGAGCGTGGGCGAGAGGCTACGGCTCAGGGCGTACTCTACCACGGTGTCGTTTTTGCCTTTGCAGAGCAAGATACCGATACTTGGGTTTTCGTGGGGTTTGCGCACGTCGCGGTCAAGGGCTTCGAGATAGAAATTAAGCTGCCCCAAGTGTTCGGGCTTAAACGGCTCAATTTTCAATTCGATGGCCACGAGGCAATTGAGGCTGCGGTTGTAGAAAACAAGGTCAATCGAAAAGTCTTGGTCGCCTACTTGGATCGGGTACTCCTCACCCATAAAGGCGTAGTCGCGCCCAAACTCCAACAAAAACTTGGTGATATTTTGGGCAATGCTCCTGCGAAGGTCTTTTTCAAGGTGAGGTTCGGGCAGATGGAGCAACTCCAAAACATAAGTATCTTTAAACGAGTTGGTTATATCCTGTGGCAATTCTCTCACCAGTGGTGAGAGTTTTTCGTTGGCGAGCATCACCCGCTCAAAATACGAGCTGTTTATTTGCCTTTCGAGTTCCCGTTTGCTCCATTTTTCCTTGATAGTCATACGCAAATAGAATTCCCTTTCCTCTGAGGTTTTTAAGCCAAGAATGAATAAATGGTGCGTCCACGAAATTTCTCGCACCAGTGGGGCGAGTTTTGGGGAGTCCTTGTAGGTTTCATAAAACTGCTTCATGCGCCAGATATTTTGCGGCGAAAATCCAACGACGTTGGGTTCGGTACGCAGGATAAAATCGGCCAATTCTTTCACTACCGATTTTCCCCACGCCTTGGCCGCTACTTGTTGGCTCACGTACTCGCCAATTTGCCAATACAACGCCACCAACTCGTGGTTTACGGCTTGGTAGGCGCGTTGTCGGGCTTCGCGGATGAGGTTTGAGATGTGCGTAAACTGCGGCTGCAACTCCATTTGGTTGATTTTTTAGCGGTATTCGTACTTCTTATTTTACTTTCGAGCCTAAAAGTAAAATAACGCAAATCTTATTTTACTTTCCTACACTAACCAAAATACGACTCAGGCTACTTTTAATCAGCGAGTTAAGGGCTTCTTCCTCGGCCAATTGCGCTTCGAGTTGGGTTTTGAGGCTGTTAAAACGTTCCTCAAAATTAAAATCGTCTTCTTCTTCGGCCAGTCCCACGTATCGCCCAGGCGTAAGTACATAGTCGAGGGCGCGTACTTCGTCGAGCGTAGCGGCCTTACAGAATCCCTGTACGTCTTGGTAGTTGCCGTCGGGGTTACGCCACTCGTGGTAAGTATTGGCTACTTGGGCAATGTCTTCGTCGGAGAGTTCGAGGTTTTTGCGGCTCACCAAATGCCCCAAATTGCGGGCGTCAATAAACAAGATTTCGTTGTGGCGGTCGCGTAAACCCCCTCCTGCACCTCCCCCAATAGGGGAGGAATAACGATTACGACTAATAAACCACAAACAGGCGGGGATTTGGGTATTGAGGAAAAGTTTGGAGGGGAGATTGACGATACAGTCTATCATACCTGCCTCAATCATGGCCTTACGTATTTCGCCCTCGTTGTTGGTACGTGAGGTAAGCGAGCCTTTGGCCAGTACCACCCCCGCCGTACCCGTAGGGGCAAGGTGATAGATAAAATGCTGCATCCAAGCAAAATTGGCGTTGCCCACGGGCGGTACGAGTTTTTGGCCGAGTACGTTCCAGCGGGCGTCGTCTTTGAGGAGTTCTCCGCTCCAGTCGCTCACGTTGAAGGGCGGATTGGCAATGATAAAATCGGCCTTGAGGTCGCGGTGGGCATCGTTGAGAAACGAGCCTTCGTTGTTCCACTTTACGTTGGTGGCGTCTATTTGTCGAATGGCCAAGTTCATGCGAGCCAGTCGCCACGTGGTTTGGTTAGATTCCTGACCGTAAATACTAAGGTCGGCCTTTTTGCCCGTTTTGCGGTAGTAGTCTTGGTGGCTCTTGATAAACTTGTCGCTCTGCACAAACATCCCCCCTGAGCCGCAGCAGGGGTCAAACACGCGCCCCTCGTAGGGTTCGAGCATTTCGACCAATAGTTGCACTATGCCCTTGGGCGTGTAAAACTGTCCTCCTTTTTGGCCCTCAGCCAGTGCAAACTGCCCCAAGAAATATTCATATACTTGCCCCAACACGTCGCGACTTTGGGCTTCTTGCGTGCCGATGGTCGCCGAGCCGATGAGGTCAATCATTTCGCCCAGCGAGCCTTTGTCGAGTTTTTCTTGGGCAAACACCTTGGGCAACACGCCCCGCAGCGAAGGGTTGTCTTTTTCGATAGCGTCCATGGCGTCGTCTATGTCGGTACCAATGGTAGGCAGTTTGGCGCGGCCTTGCAGCCAAGACCAACGCGCGGATGGTGGTACGTAGAATATTTTTTCGGCCAAGTACTCGTTGCGATCTTCGGGGTCGGCGCCTTCGTATTCACCCTCACCCGTTTTGAGTTTTTGGTACAGTTCGTCGAAGGCGTCGGAGATGTATTTGAGGAAGATAAGGCCGAGGGCTACGTGCTTGTACTCGGCCGCATCCATATTTTTGCGGAGTTTGTCGGCTGTTTTCCAGAGTTTTACTTCCAGTTTTTCTTCGATAGTTTCTTTTTGTGTTTTGGCCATTGAATTAAAATCAATAAAAGATAGGTAAACTTCGCCCCCTTGGGCGTGTTCAATATTACAATAATATGACGAAATCGGGCAAGGTGCGCGACCTATTTTTTACGAAGGGAAACCAACATAGAGAGTATTTAAGTTAGTGAGTGTCCATCGGCTACGCTGCGTTTTAAGTGGGTAGGTCTGCTACATGGAGAATAGTACTTTGTAGCTGTACCCCGCAAATCTCGGTATCTGTCAAAGTGACCACGGCCACGGTGTCACCCGCTGCGTTTACAAATTCCACTTCGTAGAGTCCTCCTCCCTCATAGACAAAGGCAATTGTTCCCACATCACCACGGAAAAGTTTTTTGTCGGGTACATTTTTAGGATTGCAACTAAATCGGATTCGTTGTACATGGCTATGCTGCGTTTTGAGCGGGAAGGGTGGTTGTATTGTCTCGCTGTTGTAGATACTGGTTGAATTGTTCAATCGCTGAATCAATCGGGGTTAGTGTTTCCAAAAATGCGTTGAGGCGGTCGCCTACTAATGCCTTCACCTGTTGCCGTTGTTCTTCGGGTAAGGTTTGGAGTTTGGCGGCAAATTGGGCCTTAATTTGGGCGCGTTCTGCCTCACTGTTAGCCTTTTCGATTTGGTTGTAATAGTCGTTTACGAATGATTCCATGATTGATAGTTAGGCTGCATTTGCCTTTAACTCCTGCTCAAATCGTACTACTACGCCGTACTGTTTCATTAGTTGTGCCAGTTCATTGAGGTATCGCGTACGAAGTTCTTCATACTGTGCTATTGCTAAACGGTCGGGGTCGGGTTGTGCCAAATGTACCCGAATAGCCTCTGATTTACGGGCTATTAATTCAGTTAGTCGGGCTACACGTGCGCCCCATTCGTCAGAAATGATGTTAGAATCCATGATATTAAAAGTTAATTTGAATGATGCCCTTATCTCTTTTATTCACAAATGATTGTCCAAAATCAAAATACCATTGTAAACGGTCAAACTCAAATAAATGTCTCTGTTGATGTTCTTCGGGGTAAGTCTTGACAAAATATCCATCAATTTTATTTTCTCTCTGAAATCTGATTTTACGTAATTCTTCAAACTGTTTTTCATGTGATTGATAAACTCTAAAATCTACAAATGTCACAAGGTCAATATCGTTTGGGGCTAGTTTGAGTGTGGTAAAACTCCCGTCAATCCATTGATAAAACCCCGTTTCTCCAATGATACTTTTCAACTGATTGAGATAGGCTAAGTATTCGGCAAAAATCGCTGACCGCGTGGCGGATTCGGGAAACTCTTTGACAAATACCTCTTCTATCGTCGAAAGGTTGGTTTCGATAATAGCGTATGGGGTCAGGTTTCCGTATTGGTCGAATGTCATCAGTTAGCTATTTTGAATACATTACGTTTTTCTTGGGTAAAAAATGGGTGTTCGGCCATTCGGTAGCCTACCTCTTCATTAGTCACTTTGATGTACTTCATAAATGAACTTTCGGTACGGTGTCCTGTCAGTCGCATTATGTCAATGCTTGGTACACCCTCTTTGTAGGCATTGGTGGCAAAGGAACGTCGGGCGGTGTGAGTCGTTACCAGTTCCCATTTGTTAAGAGTCTTAGTTACTTTTAAACCTCCTTTGGTTTGGCTCATTGTTACTTTTTCGGTCAATTCCGCCAGTTGCGCTACTTCTTTTAAATACTCATTCATTTTCTGATTAGTCAGTACGCGAGGCGGTACACCGTCGTATTTAGCGAGTATTGCCCGTACTTGGGGGTTAAGAGGCACGAAAACAGGTTTGTCTGTCTTCTGCATGGTAACGCGTACAAATTGCCCATCGTTGATGAAGTTTTCGGGCTGTAACTGATTGAGGTCAGAGAATCGTAAACCTGTGTAACAACCAATAACGAACACATCCCGAACGCGGTCGAGGCCAGCCCGTGCTGAAAGGTCGAGGCTGTAAATACGTTGGATTTCGTCGAGGGTGAGGTAGATGTTTTCGGATTCCTCTACGGGTTTTACAAAGTCTTCATCCTGAAAGGCAGTATTGGTGTGCATCTTGTCTTTCATGGATTGACGCATAAATACTTTTACGTATTTGATAACGCCCCCTTTGGTATTGGTGGCCTTGCCTTGGTCGTTGAGGTACTTGATAAGTTTTTGGTAAAAATGAAGGTCTATTTTGTCAAAATCAACTTGATACTTGGTCTTTTTCTGAAACGCCCGTAAATGGTTGAGGGTCTTTTTATAGTTTTTGATTGAACTCTCCGAATAGCGTTTGCCCGTGCGAGGAATGGTTCTTTCTCCGCTGGCGCACTCCTCAATGAATTTCTCAGCCCATGGAAAGAAGGTGAGTTTTTCGGGAGTAGGGGCTACTTTGCGCGGTTTATTCTGATTAAATTCTTTGTCGAGTTCAGTTCTGTAAAATGCTTGCGTCGGCTCAATCTTTTCAGCCTTTACCCGTGAGTTGATTCGTTCGATAGCATCAGATAAACGGTTCAGGTGCAAATCAATTTCTTTCAGACGGTCTTTGGTATCACGGTCTAAACCCTTGGTTTGGGTAGTCGGTCGGTCGGTCTTAGAATCCCATCGGGAAGGCTCAATATTTTTACCAGTGGAGTATTTGAGTCGAGGCACACAACTACGGCAAATAAGGTAAATGAGGGTTGAATTTTGAGTATTTGGCTCTTTTAGCACAAAACGTGCCTGATTTGTAATTACTTTTCCCATGATTTTCTGCGTTTATCGAACAGAAACAAAGATAATGCAAATTTTTGAGGGGACGCATTAGGGGACGTTTTTTTTAATTGACCCTTATTTTTTATAGTTAGGAGCAATAAAGAAAAATTATAAACTATTGATAATCAGTGATTTTTTATCCTTCTCAATTAAGGTGAATTATAACGTTCGAGTCCTTTCGGGCGCACAAAGCCGATGCTAATGGCATCGGCTTTTTTATTACCTTCGCTTTAAAAATTGAAGTAAGAAATAAACCCTTTGGCCGATGAGATTTTTAATCTTTTACTTAATATTCTCGCTTTTTATCTCAACTTCTCTTTTATCCCAACCTGCTCCAAAACAAGCCCAATGGTCGAAACTGTACATTGTACCCGACAAGCGTACTCTCACGCGTGGAGATGGCAAGCCCTTTTTTTGGCTGGGGGATACTGCTTGGGAGTTGTTTCACCGATTAAACAAAGAAGAAACCGATTTTTACCTAAAACGTCGTGCTGAGCAAGGTTTTACGGTGATTCAGACCGTGGCTTTGGCCGAGTTTGACGGCTTGACGCAACCTAATCAGTACGGGCAACTTCCTCTGAAAAATAATGACCCGACGCAGCCTAATGAGTCATATTTTCAGCACGTTGACTACGTGGTGAACAAAGCCGCCTCACTTGGTTTAGTGATTGGGATGCTGCCTACTTGGGGAGATAAGTTTAATAAAAAATGGGGCATAGGCCCCGAGGTATTTACGCCTGAAAATGCCCGTATGTATGGCGAATGGATAGCTCGACGTTACAAAGGAAAGCCTATTGTGTGGATTCTGGGGGGCGACCGTAACCCTGAAACGGAAAAGCATTTTGCCATTATAAAAGCCATGGCTGAGGGAATCAAAGCAGGACATGGAGGTACGCAACTGATGACTTACCATCCGATGGGAGGAAGCAACTCCGCCGCTTTTTTTCATAAAGACAATTGGCTCAGTTTTAATATGTTTCAGTCGGGACATTCGGCCAAGAACACAAAAAACTACGTGATGCAGCGGCAGAATTATCAGCTCTTTCCCGTCAAACCTACGCTGGATGGAGAACCGCGTTACGAAGATCATCCCATTGACTGGAAGCCCGAAAAAGATTATTTCAATTCGCACGATGTGCGTCAAGCCGCTTGGTGGGCTATGCTGTCGGGTGGGGGAGGACATACCTACGGCAATCATAATATTTGGCAGTTTTTTGACCCCAACCGTAACAAGCCCGTTTCGGTGGCACGTACGCATTGGCGGCGTGCCATAGACCACGAGGGGGCTTGGCAAATGGGCTATCTTAGAAAACTGTTTGAGTCGCATCCGTGGCCGCAATTGATTCCTGAACAAAGCGTTATCAAAAATGAAAACATGGAGGATGCGGGTTATCAAATGGCGGCTTTGGGGGAGAATAAAGACTTCTTGATGGCTTACTCGCCTACGGGACGTACGTTGAAAATTGATTTGTCGAAGTTAACGTCTTCACAATTGATGGCTTATTGGTATAATCCACGGGATGGAGTGAGTACTAAAATTGGCGATTTTACCAACGACAGCGTCAAAGAGTTTAAAACGCCCGTCGCTTGTCCTACCTGTGACTGGACGTTGGTGGTGGATGATGCCACTAAACCTTGGGCAGGGTTTGGGTTGCCAAAAAATGCTAAAAAATAAATTTTGTCGTTCTGAAAGAACCTACTTCTATTCTCATAAAGTAAAAAACAGACGCTTTCAGCGTGATAAAATACTATGAATTTCCCCCTTTTTGTTGCTCGTCGTTATTTTACTTCTAAAAAGAAAAAAAGTTTTATTAGCCTGATTTCCAACCTTTCTATGCTTGGGGTAGGAGTAGGGACAATGGCCTTGGTGGTGGTGATGTCGGTATTTAATGGGATGGAAGAGCTGAATCGTCAATTGTTTCGGAGTTTTGACCCAGATATTAAAATTACTCCCTCCGAAGGTAAACGATTTACTTTGACGCCTGCCCAATTGAAACAAATTCAACAAACAGAAGGAGTGAAGTTTGTGACGCAGGTGATAGAAGACAATGCCTTGGCCAGCTATGGAGAGCGAAAGGTAGTGATAAAACTCAAGGGAGTAGATGAAACCTTTACAAAGCGTCACCAACTGGACACGGCCATGATTGAGGGTAAATTATCCTTAATCGAAAACGAAGAGCCTAAAGCGGTGGTAGGGGCAACCGTCCAACAACTACTTGGAATCAATACCCGTGATATATTTACTCCGCTTGAGCTTTGGTATCCTCGTTCAGACACTAAGACGCTAAATTTTAATACTACCGATGCCTTCAATCAGCAAATTATTCGGGTAGGAGGGATTTATATGCTGGAGCTTCGTTTCGACGATTACGTGATTGTACCCTTAGATTTTGCTGCCGAATTGCTCAACTACGGCAAACAGCGTTCGGCATTGGAAATTCAATTAAAACCAAACGCAAACCCCGATAAAGTGAAGAGGTTGTTAGCCGAAAAATTGCGTGAACCTTTGTTGGTACGTACTCGCGATGAGCAAAATGCAGATTTGCTTCGAGCGATTCGCATCGAAAAACTGTTTGTTACTGTTACCTTGGGCTTGATTATCTTAGTCGCATCAGTAAATATTTTCTTTTCGCTTTCTATGCTGGTCATTGAAAAACGCGATGACATCCGAATGTTGTTTGCGATGGGGGCTACTCCCAGTATTGTCAAACGCATTTTTCTTTTCGAAGGGAGTTTGGTCGCTCTAACAGGGGCAATTGTAGGGCTATTGTTGGGCGTGACTATCTGCTGGTTGCAACAAACCTACGGTTTAGTTTCGATGGGAATGGTGAGTTCGTTAGTAGATGCGTATCCTGTCAAAATGGAATGGCAAGATTTTATAATAACAGCTTTTATGGTGATTTTAGTGACCGTTACGGTTTCGTATTTGCCTGCCAAGCGGGCGGCTCAAATGGGATAAAAACACAAGAGGTAGCTTTCTCAAAAAGCTACCTCTTGCTCTGACTTTGAAAATTATTACCAGAAAATCCAATAAATCAAACTGAACGTCGCAATAACTGCAATAGTACCATAACGGAATTCAGGTGTCACCTTAAACCATTCGGGGCGTACTTCAAAGGCGTTGGGTTGGCTTTTCCCTTTCGATTGTGCTAAACTAATAGCTACATGTACAGCCGAGCAAATCCAAAATACCACACCCATACGGTTAAGGAATGGAAAAGCAGGATACATATTTTCAATCACTGCCGACAAGGCAATACTCAATACGGCTGCAGCCAAAGCACCATTGGCTGTGGCTTTTTTCCAGAAAAAGCCCAAGAGGAAAATGCTCAGAATACCTGGAGAAATATAACCCGTATAAACTTGAATGTATTCAAACGCTTGTCCGAAATTGGCCAATAACGGGCTGACCAACAGCGCGATAATAAAAGCAACAATGATGGCTAAGCGACCCGTCCAAACGGTTTGTTTTTCGGTGAGGTTTTTATTGAAAAACTTTTTGTGGATGTCGAGCATATAAATCGTTGAGATACTGTTGGCTTTTCCAGCCAAGCTCGCCACGATGGCCGCTGTTAGGGCTGCAAAAGCCAATCCTTTCAAACCTACGGGCAACAAATTCAACAAAACAGGATAGGCATTGTCGGGTTTTACGATACCGTTTTGAGTAATGCCATTGACAATAGAAGTATCCGCGTTTTCCTGAAACAATACGTAAGCGGCCAAACCAGGCAACACCACAATAAACGGCATCATCATTTTCAGGAAAGCTGCGAATAATACCCCGTTACGGGCTGTGTTGATGTCGGCACCCAACGCACGTTGGGTCATGTATTGGTTACAGCCAAAGTAGTTCAGGTTGTTTACCCACTGCCCACCGATGATAAACATCATGATACCCGGCAATTGATTGTAGGCGTCAATAAACCCGCCGCGCCCGTCGTGGACTTGGTACTGCCCAGGAGTAAAGATCATGTGCAAGTGGCTATCGGCTTTTTGACGGATTAAACTCAGTCCTTCCAATACACCCGAACCCGAACCAACTTTGTCGGATAATAAATCCAAGGCCAAATAGGTAGTAGCTAAACCACCAAATATCAAACAAACCACTTGAATTACATCGGTATAACCGATTACTTTCATGCCACCGAGGGTGATAATAACGGCAAACGTAGTGAGGAATACAGCACAAGTCATAAAGCCGAACCCCGTCATTTTTTCTAAACTCAAAGCACCCAAATAGATGATAGAAGTGAGATTTACAAAAATGTAGAGAAACAACCAAAACACCGCCATGATGGTGGCCAATCGCTCATTGTAGCGTTTGGACAGAAACTGCGGCATGGTATAAATCTTGTTGTTGAGATACATCGGCAAAAAATACACCGCTACAATAATGAGCGATACCCCTCCTAATAATTCATAGACCGAAATAGCAATTCCCAATTGAAATGCTTGTCCGCTCATGCCGATAAATTGCTCTGCAGAGATGTTGGAAGCGATGATAGAAGCCCCAATAGCCCACCACGTAAGCGAGCCTTCGGCCAGAAAAAAGTCTTTAGAATCGGCGGTTTGTTTGCCTTTGTGTTTATACACCCAGTAGCCATAACTGGAAACAATCACAAAATAAACCAGAAAGATAACGTAGTCAAGGGTTTCAAGTCCGAGTGTCATGGAAAGAAGGGGTTGGGATTTGGGAATGAGAGCAATTTTTTTAGTGACGAATTTAGAATTACGAATTTTTGGTGATTCGTAATTCTAAATTCGTCATTACATTAACATCCTTGCCCGTAATAGGCATTTTTGCCGTGTTTGCGTTCAAAATGTTTCATGCGTAAAGTGTCTTTAATGCGAGTAGTTTCAGGATTAATTTGTAAGGTCAAATACGCCATTCGGGCTATTTCTTCCAGCACAGCTGCGTTATAGACCGATTTCTCCGCAGTTTTACCCCACGTAAACGGTCCGTGGTTTTGGAGCAGTACCATTTCCATTTCTTTGTGTGAAATTCCTTTATCCTCAAATACACCAAAGATTTGATTTCCTGTTTCGTACTCATAATCACCCTGAATCATTTCATCCGACAACACAGGCGCACACGGAATATCCTGATGCGTATGGTCTGCATGGGTCGTTCCGAAGATTGGAATGCCTATTCCTGCCTGCGCCCATGCCACCGCATAGGTGCTGTGTGTATGTGTAATACCGCCAATGTCGCTCCACGTTTTGTAAAGTAAGGCATGCGTTTTGGTATCAGATGAAGGGCGCATTTTTCCTTCTACCAATTTCGCATCATAATCTACGATGACGATGTCTTCTGGTTTCAATAATTCGTAAGGAACTCCACTGGGTTTGATGGCCAAAACAGCTTTGTCTCGGTCAACTGCACTCACATTGCCAAAGGTAAACAGCACCAATCCCAATTTGGGAAGTTGCATATTGGCTTCGTAACATTCTTCTTTTAAAAGTTGATAAGGCATAAGTTTAAAAGTTGATAAGGCATAAGTTTTTACAGCAACTAAGTAAAAAATAGGTATGGCATAATTTCTGTTGTGGGTGGTTTATTACTACAAATAACCCCTTAATCAGATGGCTTCCATAAACAGTTACCGAGATTTACTTATTTGGCAAAAATCAATTTTTTTAGTTACCGAGATTTATAAAATAACGGGTGCTTTTCCAAAAGAAGAGTTGTATGGTCTTACATCTCAAATCAGAAGAGCTTCTGTCTCAATTCCGAGCAATATCGCGGAAGGTTTCGGGCGGAATTCAACGGGCGACTACAAGCGTTTCCTACAAATTTCATTAGGCTCTTTATATGAACTTCAAACACAGGTGGAGATTTGTTCCCGACTTAATTATTTATCTAACGAACATTATACTGACGTGCAACAAAAAGCTTTTGAACTGGAAAAGATGATAAATTCAATGATTTCCAAGATTAAATAGGATGTTAAAATCGGGAAGTTGCCTTATCAACTTGTGCCTTATGCCTTAAACGCTACTTCACTCCAACGCAATTCATTTTTTAATTGGCGAATGGTGGTGTTTTTATCAATCACAACCAACTCTACGCCAAACATCTCGGCAAAATCTTCGATGTATTCAGTGGTGAGATTTTGGCTGTAAGCAGTATGATGTGCTCCACCTGCCAAAATCCAGGCTTGTAATCCTACTTCCATGTTGGGTTGTGGCTTCCAGAGCGCCCGTGCTGTTGGTAATTTAGGGAACGTTTCGGTTACTTCTACGGCTTCTACCTCATTGACTAACAGGCGAAAACGATTGCCCATGTCAATCAGCGATACGTTGATGGCAGGCCCTGCAGCGGCATTGAACACCAACCGTACGGGGTCTTCCTTGCCCCCGATTCCCAACGGATGTACTTCACATTTTACCGTTCCTTTGGCAATGGAAGGGCAGATTTCCAACATGTGTGACCCCAGCACCATCGGATTGGCTGGGTCGAAATGATACGTATAATCTTCCATAAACGAGTTGCCACCTTCCATGCCGCTTGCCATTACTTTCAATGCACGAACCATGGCAGAGGTTTTCCAGTCTCCTTCGCCACCGTAGCCGTAGCCTGCGGCCATCATGCGCTGCGAACCGATGCCTGGAAGTTGGCGCATTCCGTGCAAATCTTCAAAAGTATTGGTATAGGCCGAAAAGCCACCTTCTTCCAAAAATGCTTTCAGCCCCAGTTCAATACGAGCGGCTTCTACCAACGATTGCCGCATCAAACCTCCATTTCGGAGCGATGGCATCATTTCGTAAGTATCTTCGTATTCTTCCATCAGCGTGAAAATATCAGCTTCGGAAATCTCATTGATGTATTTCACCAAATCTCCTACTCCGTGGGTATTGACCGAAAAACCGAAAGTCATTTCAGCGGCTACTTTATCGCCATCCGTGACCGCCACTTGGCGCATATTGTCGCCAAAACGGACTATTTTCATGGTTTGCAATTCGTACTTGGCCGCTGAAACCCTACACCAAACGTTGATTTTTTGAAGTACGTCGGCTTGTTGCCAATGTCCCACAACCACTTTCCGATTTAAGCGCATTCGTGACATGATAAACCCAAACTCGCGGTCGCCGTGTGCCGATTGGTTGAGGTTCATAAAATCCATGTCAATGTCGTTGAACGGAATGTCGCGGTTAAACTGCGTGTGTAAATGCAACAGTGGTTTTTTGAGTACATTCAAGCCGCGAATCCACATTTTAGCGGGAGAAAAGGTGTGCATCCAAGTGATTATCCCGATGCAGTTGGGAGTCACGTTGGCCTCCTGACAAATCGCGTAGATTTCGTCGGGCGTTTTCACCACGGGTTTAAACACCACTCGAACAGGAATTTGTGGAGAATCGTTGAATGAATCGGCAATAATTTTGGAGTGTTCGTCCACTTGGCGAAGCGTTTCTTCCCCGTACAAATGCTGGCTTCCCGTGATAAACCAGACTTCAAATTGTTTCAGCATGTTAAGCGATTAAATGATAGTATCTAATAGATTTTTTGCGTTCAAACCTCAAAAGGTTACTCCCCATTTGAGGCACTTTTAAGAATTAACCATGCAAATAGTACATCCCAATGTAATAATTGCATGGTTAATTCTTAAAAACTCCCTTTTTCCGTGAATTTCCCCAGCGTTACATACTTCTGATATAAGCTTTGATAAATGGCTACTTTCTCCACATTCGGAAAATATTCGGCATCAAAACCTGACCCCATCGCTTGTTGTGCCGCTTCCATGGTCGGGTGAATTCCTGCCGCTACTGACGCACACATGGCTGCGCCCAAAGCGCAAGCTTGATCGGCGCTGGCAGCCTTAATCGGCATATTTAGCACATTGGCTAAGGTTTGCATCACAAAAGGTGATTTTTTTGCCACGCCACCAATTCCAATTACCTTTTTGATAGGTACACC
>JBGAUP010000414.1:0-3818 GCA_044228585.1 Runella sp.
TTCTTCTGGATAGCGGTCAGGGTCGGTCCGAAAAAAAGATACCCACCCCATCAGTGAAGCAATCGGCGTTCCTAACTGATGCGCCGTTTCTTTGGCTAAGCCTACCCATACACGGTTTTGCTCCGCAGTACGGGATGAACTAAAAACCAAATAAGCCAAAAATGATAAAACCAACAAACTAAGCAACTGGGCATAAGGATAATACCGCATCTGTACCAACAAGGGAGAATCACTAAAATAAATGTATTGTTTTGTCCCCAGCAGATCTACCGTAATGGGCGTATGCTCTTCTTCCTTCATTTCTTCAAAGGCTTCTTGCAATAATTTTTGCCTTTCGGCTTGGGATATATTTGTCGGCAAATCCAAATTTATATCTCCAGTAGGCTTCATATCTTCACTTACCAAAATAGTAGGAATACGGCTCTGACGTATATTCTCTCTTACAATCTCAAACAAAACGGTATAATCTTCGGTCAAGTCTGGGTGATTTGCTTGATATTCAATTAGTTGAGCAAAAACCGTAAGTTGCCTCTGCTCTCGTGCATCCAAATTATCAACGATATTATAAGTATAGAAAACAGAGGCAACCCCAATAAGCGCCAAGTTGATGCCTATAAATATTTGATACAGGTTTTTTTGTCCGTAAATATCTATGGTAGGAAACTTCATAATCTTATCGTTACGAGCAATAAATGAGTTTATAAAAATCTAAGAAAAGCCTCAGTCGTAATCATTCGATATTTTTATTTAGATGAATTATAAATTGTGCTATCATTCATCTAATTTTTTAAAAAAGGCGTATATCTAATCGAACGAAAAGCAAAAAGTAAAAGTACAGTTTTGCGTTTCAACATTACAAGTTTGTTTATTGTATGCAATTATCAAAAATATGACAAAAATCAGTTTTAAGACCGACCAAAAATCATCTTTTGAACTTTAAAACTACGACACCTTGCATAGAACATTAAGTGAGTAATTTATACTGATTCTAAATTATTGGTTAATGGCATTTTAATTCCACGAAATTGTTTTTTGAAATAACTTTGTAAACTTTTTGGTAGGTGATATGGAATATTTACAGTTTAAGAGCGTCGGAATTTCTTACAAAACAGCTCCGTTAGAAATACGCGAGCAAATTGCACTAAATGAAGATGAGGCCAAAGCCTTGATGCTGAAAGTGCAAGAATTTTTTGGGGGAACAGATATATTAGTGGTTTCAACTTGTAACCGCACCGAGGTATATTATAATGCTACCGAAGACTGTAATACCGACATTGCGAAGTTACTTCTTATTCAAAAGGGATTGACTAATACCGAAGCGTATCTTCCTTATTTTGTGCATTATACGCAACAAGAGGAAGCCGCTCGCCACCTTTTTGAAGTAGCTACTGGGCTTCATTCTCAAGTAGTTGGCGATATGCAAATCCCGAACCAAGTAAAACATGCCTATCAATGGTCGGTGGATTTAGGAATGGCTGGGCCGTTTTTGCATCGCTTATTACACACTATTTTCTTTGCCAATAAACGCGTAGCACAAGAAACTTCTTTTCGCGATGGGGCAGCTTCTACTTCTTATGTAGCCGTTGAATTGATTGAGCAAGTAACTGCCCTAAAAGCAAACCCCTCCATATTAGTTTTGGGCGTTGGTGAAATAGGAACCGACGTATGCCGCAACCTGAAAGAAAAAGAATATACCAACATCACCATTATTAATCGTACACGCTCCAAGGCTGAAACGTTGGCCAATGAGTTGGGAGGTTTTGGAGTGGCTGATTTTGAAAATGTAGAAGAAGAAATCCATAAGGCAGATGTGGTTATTTCTTCTATTCTTCGTGACGAACCCTTTATCAATAAAGCACTCCTTCAAAAACAATCGTTATATTCTTTCAAGTACCTTATTGATTTATCAGTACCCCGTAGCATAGCAGCAGACGCGGAGCAAGTCCCTGGAGTGATTGTTTATAATATTGATAATATTCAAAATCGAGCAAACGAGGCTCTCGAACGTCGTTTGGCCTCCATTCCTCAAGTTCAGCATATCATCAATCAAGCGTTAGAAGAATTTGGTGATTGGTCTAAAGAAATGGTGGTATCTCCTACCATCCAGAAGCTCAAAAATGCGCTGGAGCAGATTCGCCAAGAAGAGATGGCACGCTTCATGAAAACCCTCAATGAGGACGAAGTAGCTAAAATGGACAAAATTACGTCGAGTATGATGCAAAAAATCATCAAATTACCCGTGCTTCAGCTCAAAGCGGCTTGCAAACGCGGCGAAGCCGAAACTTTGATTGATGTTTTGAACGACTTGTTTAATCTCGAACAACAACCTGAACGTAAGTAAATTATTTTATTTTCCCGTATCTCTTCAAAATTTCTATCACTTTTGGTACTGGAAGCTTCTCTATTGTATGTCCCTGAAAACCTTCGGTGGTATTGGCGGTAAAAAGTGAATTTAGAATGGCCTCTTCGGTGGCTTCAATCACTGCCAGAAACAAGGGAGAGGTGTCGTCGTTGCGAAGCAGTTTTAGTTCTTCCAAAGCAGAGCTTGATTCGTGAGCTACTCGGTAAGCAGTAGAAAAGGCAATGACGTAGTCACCACTGCCGTTGGCCATAATCCCACCCGTTTTGCCAAGACCAATTAAAGCTCTTTTTGCCAAACGTTTAAGGTTTCTTGCTTCTAAAGGGGCATCTGTGGCTACCACTATCATGCAAGAGCCATCCCCTGACTTATCGAGGGTTTCTTTGAACGAATATTTGCCCAATTCTACTCCAATTGGGATACCTGCTACTTCCAAGACACCGCCAAAATTAGTTTGGACCAATACGCCCACCGTATATCCACCTAACTTTGCTGGAAGTTTACGCGATGATGTGCCGATTCCTCCTTTCCAACCAAAACATACGGTACCCGTTCCTGCTCCCACATTTCCTTCTTCTACTGCGCCCGAAGTCGCTTTTTGCAAGGCTTCAATGACATGATTTGGTTTTACGTGTCTTCCTCGGATGTCGTTGAGATAACTATCGTTGGTTTCGCCCACAATAGGGTTTACCGAACGAACGTTTTCATTGCCCTTTTGGCCCAAGGTCCATTCTACCAACGCCCCAGCAGCAGTAGATACATTAAGCGTGTTGGTGAGAATAATAGGCGTCTCTACGTTTCCCAGTTCTTCCACTTGGCTATAACCTGCCAGTTTGCCAAAGCCATTCCCCAACTCAATAGCAGCAGGCACTTTTTGTTGAAACAGGTTACCCTCGTGGGGTAAAATAGCCGTTACGCCCGTTCGAACGCTGTCACCTATTGCCAACGTAATTTGGCCTACTTTTACCCCTGCCACATCAGTAATAGCATTCAGCTTACCCGTTGGTAACACGCCTATTTTTACGCCAACATCTCTCAGGCGTTGGGCTTGAACAACGCTCACTTGATGAAAAACAACCAATCCAATCAGTAGGCAATAACGATGCATAGTTTTTAAGAATAATTAAGGTCTTATTGCCTAAATATCAAGTATTTAATTAAAAAAGCCTAAAAATACAGAACCAAGTTTTTGTCTTTCTTAAAATTATACAATTAAACATCCCTTTTCTCTAACAATTGCTTAGATTAGTACAGAAATAAAACAATTTTTTATAAGTCTTGAAATCAAAAACATAATTTTGCGTTATATTATATCAAATGAGAATCTAACTGCCGTCATGAGATATTTAGTTTGTTTTTTTTGTCTTACATTCGTTTTTTTTAGCAAGTTACTTTGGGCACAAGAAAGCCGTTCTAATTTTCAAATAGAACTTCCGCAGGAAGTTAACTGGAACGTGGT
>JBGAUP010000033.1:0-29706 GCA_044228585.1 Runella sp.
TAGCCCAATCGTTGGCCAAAACAGTGGAGCAGCTGGGGCTGAAAACCCCCGCAACAAGTTCTAATTTGCCCGCTTTAGAAGTGAAAAATGGATGGCTGGTGCGCGGGAATGTTGTACAAACGGGCAAGCGACAAGAAGTGCCTTGGTGGAATGGAAGCGCGCGCCCGCACGGGTTGGAAAATGCCAAACCTCATTTGACTCGCTTTGTGCCTCGGATGACGGGGCGTGGCCTGACCGACGACCTGAATGAAGTAAGTGATTGGATGAAAGCCAATAACGTGTTGGCGATTGACCATAATTATGGCCTTTGGTACGACCGCCGCCGCGATGACCACGAGCGCATCCGACGCATGGATGGCGAAGTATGGACTCCCTTTTATGAATTGCCTTTTGCGCGGAGCGGAAAAGAAACAGCTTGGGATGGCCTGAGCAAGTACGATTTGACGCAGTATAATCGGTGGTATTGGAGCCGTCTCCACCGGTTTGCCCACTTGGCCGACCAAAAGGGGCTGGTGTTGATTCACCAAAACTATTTCCAACACAACATCATCGAAGCGGGAGCGCATTACGCCGATTTCCCGTGGCGTCCTGCCAATAACCTCAACCAAACGGGCTTTCCCGAACCCGTGCCTTACGCGGGCGACAAACGAATTTTTATGGCGGAGCAGTTTTACGATGTTTCACATCCCGTTCGTCGGCAGTTGCACCGCGCGTACATTCGCCAATGCCTCGATAATTTTTCAGGACAATCGGGGGTCATTCAGTTGATAAGTGCTGAATATACGGGGCCGTTAGCGTTTGTGCAGTTTTGGCTCGATGTCGTCAAAGAGTGGGAAAAAGAAAAGAAGAAAAAGGTGCTGGTGGGGCTCAGTACAACCAAAGATGTGCAAGACGCGATTTTGGCAGATGCAACCCGCGCCGCCACGGTTGATATGATAGACATTCGGTACTGGCACTACCAAGCCAATGGCACGGCTTACGCGCCCGCAGGGGGGCAAAACTTAGCGCCTCGCCAACATGCGCGACTGCTCAATCCAAAACGCAGTTCCTTTGACCAGGTATA
Source organism: Runella sp. (assembly GCA_044228585.1). GTDB lineage: Bacteria > Bacteroidota > Bacteroidia > Cytophagales > Spirosomataceae > Runella. The sequence goes on from JBGAUP010000033.1 coordinate 1,064, forward strand.
TCGTGCTGTCAGTGAGTATCGTCAACAATTTCCTGATAAGGCTGTGATGTACTCGGGGGACGGGCAAGAAGCCTTTGGGTGGGCAGTATTATTGGCAGGAGGCTCGATGGCAAGTATCCCTTCGGTGGCAGATACTCAATTTTTGAAAGACCTACCTACCATGAAGCCGTTGGCATCTTCTTCGCCGCAGCAATGGATGCTAGGAAATACTAACGTTGGATTTGTCATTTATACCGAAGCTGCCGAAGCATCGCTTGATTTAACGGCAGTTTCCCATTCATTTTCGGTGAAATTTATTCATCCCAAAACGGGAGAAGTAGTCTCATCGAATGACTCCGTGAAGGGCGGGAGCGTAGTAACTATCAAAAACCAGACAGGAGCTGCTTCAGTCATTTGGCTGCAAAAATAAAAAATAACCCTTTCCAAGGCTCTAAACCTTGGAAAGGGTCAAACCATTAACGTTTTCCAATGAAACGACTTTTATCCCTTTTTCTCGTTACATGTTTATGCTGCTCGTGCCGCAAAGACGTGTGGCTATTTACTTCTTTTCACGAGCCCGCCAACGAGGGCTTACGAATGCTGTATAGCTACGATGGTCGCCACTGGAATGACCTCAATAAAACCTTATTGAAGCCTGAAATCGGAACGCAGAAAGTAATGCGTGACCCCTCGATAGCCAGAGGAAAAGATGGTACGTATCATTTGGTTTGGACAACGAGCTGGAAGGGTGACAAAGGGTTTGGCTATGCCAGTTCGAAAGACCTGATTCACTGGTCGGAGCAACGGCTCTTGCCCGTGATGGCGCACGAGCCAACCACCGTCAATGTGTGGGCACCCGAGCTGTTTTACGACGACGAAGCTGACCGATTTATCATCATTTGGGCCTCCACCATTCCCTTTCGTTTTCCTCGGGGGATTGAAGACGAAGACAACAACCATCGTATGTATTATACGACAACCAAAGATTTTAAGACATTCACCCCCACCCAACTTTTCTTTGACCCAGGCTTTAGCGTGATTGATGCGGTGATTGTCAAGCGCCAAAAAAACGACTATGTGTTGGTTCTAAAAGATAACACCCGTCCCGAACGAAACCTGAAAGTGGCCTTTGGTAAAACTCCGTTAGGGCCTTTTGAAAACGTATCGGTGCCGTTTAGCAAAAAATTTACGGAAGGCCCCTCCGTCACCAAGGTAGGAGACGAATGGCTAATTTACTTTGACACCTACCAAGACAAACGCTACGACGCCGTTCGGACGAAAGATTTTAACACCTTTAGCGACGCCAATGCTCATATCGCTGTACCGCAAGGACACAAGCACGGGACTATTTTTAAAGGAAGTAAAAAAGTACTGAAAGGCTTGCTGAAGTAAGCTTTAGCCCTAACAAACCGTTTCTAAAAATGAAGTATAAACACCATTCCCTTTTTCTGCTGACTTGGCTAATTGGCACGATTGTCCAAGCCCAAGACACCATTCGTTACATGGGCAAAACGCTTTCCAACGTGGACTATCATCACGGGCAATTAAGTCCTGCGGTGGGAGTACATAACATTCAGGTTTTTAGAGCTGACCGCGAAAATAAAAGTGGAACGGCGTTGGATTGGACCTACAACCACGCCCCGATGCTCGTGTATTGGAACAACACCTTTTATCTGCATTACTTAAGCAACCCCGTGGGAGAACACGTTCCGCCTGGGGCTACCCTTATTTCCTCCTCCAAAGACGGCTACCAATGGACAACCCCAACGGTGCTTTTTCCTACGTATCGTATTCCTGACGGCTGGACAAAACAAGGGTATGCAGGCGTTGCCAAAAACTTAGATGCGGTCATGCACCAACGCATGGGTTTTTTTGTGTCGAAGAAAAATCGCTTGCTGACGTTGGCGTATTATGGAATTGCCTTGGATGCCAAAGATGACCCCAACGATGGGAAAGGAATTGGGCGAGTAGTGCGTGAAATCTATCCCGATGGGCGGTTTGGGCCTATTTATTTTATTCGTCACAATGCTACTTGGGACAAGTCAAAATCGGCTTATCCCTTTTATACTACGTCCAACGATGCTGGTTTTGTGGAGGCTTGCAACGAACTATTGGCCAATCCACTCATGATGCAGCAGTGGCTCGAAGAAGCCGACCGCGACGACCCTCTCGTTCCGTTGAAGCACGAATTGAAGGCGTTTAGCTATTATCACTTACCAAACGGAAACGTCGTTGGTTTATGGAAACATGCCTTGACATCGGTAAGTAAGGATAATGGCAAAACGTGGTTGTATACTCCCTTAAGAGCACCAGGTTTTATCAATAGTAACGCCAAAATTTGGGGACAACGCACCTCCGATGGTCGCTATGCCACGGTCTATAATCCCGCTGAGTTTCGTTGGCCGTTGGCGGTATCGGTTAGTAGAGATGGCCTTACCTACGATAACCTTTTGTTGGTCAATGGCGAAATTACGTCCATGCGTTACGGGGGAAATTACAAATCGTACGGGCCTCAGTACGTTCGGGGAATCGAAGAAGGTAATGGGACGCCACCCGATAAAAACCTGTGGGTGACGTACAGCATGAACAAAGAAGATATTTGGGTGTCAAAAATCCCCGTTCCCATCACCGACGAAGTAAAAACGCATGTCAATGAGGTATTTAACGATTTGTCTTCGGGACAAGAACTCAACTATTGGAATATTTATAGCCCATTGCGCGCTTCGGTGAAAATCGAAAAAGCAGGGGATGGTTCCAAAAACTTGGTGCTACGCGACAGCGACGCGTTCGACTACGCCAAAGCCGAACGCATTATTCCTGAGAGTAAAAAAGTGGTAGTTACGTTTACGGTTGTTCCCGAACAAACCGACAAAGGTCGCTTGCACATCGAACTACAAGATGCCAAAGGCAGCGCCGCCACGCGTTTGATTTTTGATGCGGATGGAGAACTGAAAGCTAAAGTTGGCTACCGAAATTCGGGCATTATGAAATATGAAGCAGGAAAAGCCTACGAGATTCGCCTCGAACTCGACCAAAGTAAGCGAATATTTAATGTGTTTGTAAATGGCCAAAGCAAGGGGGCAAAAGTCTTTTTTGCTCCTGTGGCCTCATTTAAGCGGGTGATTTTTCGCACGGGCGAAGTACGCCGTTTTCCCGATGCCGACACGCCCACTGACCAAAACTACGACATGCCTAACAGCAGTGCCGTGGATGCGGAAGCCGTGTTTGTGATAAAATCATTGAAGACGGCGAACAACTGATGTTTTGGCATACTCCGTGATACTCTGTGTCTAACTCTGGGAACCTCCGTGTTCCAAAAAATACAAATTCATGAGAAAACAACCATTTTATTGGCTATGTCTTATTCTGTTTTCAGCTAAGGCTGTCTTTTCCCAACAAACCGTCAACATTTGGGCAACTGACCCAAGCGTACGGGTGAATTTTGGGGTAGAAAAGCTAAAAACTGCCTTGAGCGTTGCGGGTTATCAAGTGACTTTGAACAAAAGCATCACTAAAAATAGCTACCAAATTGTGGTTGGTTTGGCTACTGACCCAGCCTTCCAAAAACTGACGCTTGTCCAAAAGGTAGCGCTTGCTGCGAGCTCCTCAAAGGAGAGTTTTGAACTCCTCAAGCAGCCCACTTCTCCGTTATTTATTGCGGGAGCAGATGCTTCGGGGGCTTTGTATGGGTGTTTAGAAGTGGCGGAGCAACTCAAGAAAAACCAACGTTTACCTCAACAACTTTCACTCAAAGACCAACCCGAAATGGTGCTGCGGGGAACGTGTATTGGTATTCAAAAGCCTATCTATTTACCTGGCCGTGAGGTATATGAATACCCTTACACGCCCGAGACGTTCCCGTGGTTGTACGACAAGGCGCAGTGGATAAGGTACTTAGATATGATGGTAGAAAATCGGTATAATTCGCTCTATTTATGGAACGGCCACCCCTTTGCTTCGTTGGTAAAACTCAAAGATTACCCATACGCAGTGGAAGTAGATGAGGCGACCTTTCGCAAAAATGAAGAGATTTTTCGCTTCCTCACCACCGAGGCCGATAAGCGGGGAATTTGGGTGATTCAGATGTTTTATAATATCATTGTTTCTAAACCTTTTGCCGAAAAACACGGCATTAAAACCCAAGACCGCAACCGCCCGATTGTACCGCTCATTGCCGATTATACCCGTAAGTCGATTGCGGCTTTTGTCGAAAAATACCCCAACGTCGGGTTGCTGATTACCCTCGGCGAAGCCATGGAGGGACAGGGGCAAGACGATGTCGATTGGTTTACCAAAACCATTATTCCAGGCGTGCAAGATGGCCTCAAAGCTTTGGGAAAAACGACGGAGCCGCCCATTGTACTCCGTGCGCACGATACCGATGCCCCTCGGGTGATGAAAGCAGCGTTGCCTTTGTACAAAAACCTTTACACCATGGCCAAATACAACGGCGAAGCGCTAACGACCTACACGCCTCGTGGCAAATGGGCGGATTTGCACCGTAGCCTAAGTCGAATTGGAACGGTACACGTCGAAAATGTGCATATTTTGGCCAATTTGGAGCCTTTTCGCTACGGCTCGGCTGATTTTATTCAAAAATCGGTACAGGCCATGCACACTGTCTATGAAGCCAATGGCCTTCATTTGTATCCCCAAGCCTCGTACTGGGATTGGCCCTACACGGCCGATAAGGCCGACAAACGCCTTTTTCAATTGGACCGTGATTGGATTTGGTACAAAACGTGGGCGCGCTACGCGTGGAATTCAAAACGGGAACGCCCCGCCGAAATCAATTATTGGGGTAATCAATTGGCGGAGAAATATGGCTTACCGCTCGACAAAGGCAAAGATGTGTTGGAAGCCTACGAACAAACGGGCGAAATTTCCCCTAAACTTCTTCGCCGATACGGAATCACGGACGGAAACCGCCAAACCCTCACGTTGGGCATGTTGATGACGCAGCTTATCAACCCGTTTCGATACGGCCTTTTTACGTTGATGTACGAGTCGGAAGCACCTGAAGGCGAGATGATTGTTGAGTATGCTGAAAAGGAATGGAATCGACAGCCTCACATTGGCGAAACGCCCGTAAATGTCGCCGATGAGGTGGTCGTACACGGCCAAAAAGCCGTAGAGGCGATTGAACGCGCCGCCGCCAGCGTGACCCAAAACAAAGAAGAGTTTGGTCGCCTTCGCAACGACGTACATTGCCAAGACGCCATGGCTAATTTTTATGCCGAAAAAGCGCGGGCGGCACTGGCAACGTTACGCTTTAAGTACTCAAACGATGTCCGTGATTTGGAAAAGGCACTGCCGCATTTGGAGAAAAGCGTAAGTCATTACGCCAAGCTCGTTGCCTTGACTAAAGACCGCTATTGGTATGCCAACAGTATGCAAACGCAGCAACGCAAAATTCCGATGCGTGGGTTTGAGGGTGCGTACAAAACGTGGACAGAAATGCTGCCCGTTTATGAAAAAGAGTTGAAAACGTTCAAGTATAAAATTGATTCGCTCAAAACCCACAGTTCGCAGACTACCAAGCAATTGATGGTATTACAGCCCGCCGAAGTGACCTTGCAGAGCCCGCAAGCAGCGTGGTTTTCGGCGGTAAAAGAACAAGCCGTTTTTAGTGATACGGCGGCGGTGATTAGCGGAATTGCGCCCGAATTACAGGCGTTGAAAGGAATTAAGTTAGCCAAAAATCAATTACAATCGCAACGTACAACCTTGACTTTCACGACGCAAGAGTCCGTGAAGTTATTGGTTGGTTTTTTCAACGAAAAGAAAGCCAATTATTTACCTACTCCCGAGTTAGAAACCGACGCCAGCGCCAACGACTACGGGCAAGCCGAAATTAAAATCTCAAATGCTATTTTGGTCAACGGTTTCCCACCTGCCAACGTCCACGCGTACTCGTTTGGGGCGGGCACCCACACCCTGAATTTGGGGAAAGGGGCGTGCCTCATTTTAGGTTTTGTGAAAGGCAATCAAACCATCCCCATTTTCGACGCGGGCATGGCGGGTAATAAGAAGAATATTGATTGGTTGTTTGAGTAACGCAGTCGCTCGCGTCTCGCGAGTGACGACAATTTTTGGGCTTCCAGCCCCGAAAACATTATGCCAGAGGCATTTTAATAATCGTCACACGCGGAACGCGAGCGACCACAAAAGAAGAAATTAGACCCTTTCAGGGTGACAAATAAAAAACTCATTCCATGTCCACAAAAAAACATAATACACCCTTTGCTCTTTATCCCTTGCAAATTTACCGAGAGACGGTGCGACTTTTGCTCCTTGCCCTCTTGCCTCTCCAAAGCTGGGCTCAAAAAGCAGCGGTTTTAACCACCGACCAACTCAAAAAAGACGTTGCGTATTTTAACTCCATCGACGACGAAGCGGTGAAAAACTACGTCACCAATGAGCAATCGTTTGCGTGGCTTTCAGACAATATTCCCCTCTTTGATTGCCCCGATTCCGTCATTCGTACCGTCTATAATTACCGATGGTGGTCGTTCCGAAAGCACCTCAAGCAAACGCCTGAAGGCTTTATTTTTACCGAATTTATCACCAAAGTCAACCATGCGGGTAAATACAACGCCATTAGCAGCGCCTTGGGGCATCATATTTACGAAGGGCGCTGGTTGCACAATCCGCAGTATATCAACGATTACATTTCGTTTTGGCTGTACGTTGACCCCAAACATACCGTCCAACGCTTCCATGCTTTTAGTAGTTGGGTGGACGATGCGGTCTATGGTCGGTATTTGGTAAACGTAGATAAAGCTTTTGTGCAAAAAACATTACTCGATTTAGAAGCCGATTACCGTAAGTGGGAAACGGAAAAAATGCTCCCAACGCAGCTTTTTTGGCAGTTTGACGTGCGCGACGCCATGGAAGAATCAATAAGTGGTTCGCGAAAAGAAAAAAATATTCGCCCAACCATCAATAGTTATATGTACGGCAATGCCCTCGCCTTATCGCGCATGGCGGCGATTGTGGGCAACGATACTCTTCGCCAAAAATACCAACAAAAAGCCGAAACACTCAGACGTTTGGTACACGAAAACCTGTGGGATGAGTCGGCGTCATTTTTTAAGGTAAGGCATGAAAATGGTAGCCTCGACAACGCCCGCGAAGCCATTGGTTTTATCCCGTGGTATTTCAACCTCCCCGACGATGCCCCAAAATACGCCCGACAGTGGGAACAGCTTACCGATACAACGGGGTTTCGAGCTCCTTGGGGATTGACGACTGCCGAGCGTCGTCATCCGCTTTTTCGTACGCATGGCTCGGGACACGGCTGCGAATGGGACGGCCCTGTTTGGCCTTTTGCGACGACCCAAACGCTCCGAGCGCTATCCAATTTGCTTACTAATTACAAGAACCACGGGAGCATGACGCCGCAGGTTTTCTACGATGAGCTTCATCGTTATGCGCGTTCCCACCAAATGAATGGTAAGTTGTATCTCGGTGAATACCAAGATGAAAAAAATGGTCGCTGGCTCAAAGGCGACGACCCGCGAAGTAAATTTTACAACCATTCGGGCTACGCCGATTTGATTATCAGCGATTTGGTAGGCATTAAACCACGACTCGATAATATCCTTGACATTCGCCCACTTTTGCCTAATGATCAATGGGATTGGTTTTGTTTGGATAAGGTTCTGTACCACGGAAAAAGTGTGACAGTCCTTTGGGATAAAACGGGTAAACATTACAAAAAAGGCAAAGGTTTACGCGTATTTGTGGATGGGAAAGAAATAGGCCGCGCCAAGAATCTACAACCGATAAAGCTCAAACTTTAGCGCGCCGCCGCTCGCCCCGATTTCCAATCGGGGCGAAACACGGCCCAGTGTCTCCGACGCCTTTTTTGATGCAAGCGTGTGAGAGACACTAATCCATAGCGTCCCCAAAGCACAGTTTTGGGACGGATTGGGTAAGAAATACATCCAAAATCCTTTAAAAAGCGAACTCTTATTGAGCTCGCTTTTTACTTCTATAAAAATAGACATAATGAAACGAATCAACATTTTACTGGTTGGCTTACTGGCAATACTCAACGTTTGTGCGTGGGGACAAAACGCCGATATGTATCTTCTTATTGGTACTTATACGTCCAAAACCAGCGAAGGGATTTATGTGTATAAATTCAATACTCAAACGGGTGATTTTAGCCCAGTAAGTATCGCAAAAGGCGTAAAAAATCCGTCCTTTTTGGCGATTTCGCCCGATAAACGTTTTGTGTATTCGGTCGCGGAAGTAAATGGCGGAGCAGTTAATTCGTACTCATTCGATAAAAATACAGGAACATTGACGTTTCTCAATACCCAATCGGCGGGAGGAAATGGGCCTTGTCACGTCGCCATTGATAAAACGGGGAAGTGGGTAATGGTGGGTAATTATGGCGGTGGTAGTTTAAGTATTTTGCCCGTACAAGCCGACGGCTCGCTTGGGGTGGCTACGCAGACCATTCAGCACGAAGGAAAAAGCGTGAATGCGGCACGTCAAGAAAAAGCGCACGTCCATTCCATCAATGTCGCGCCTAACAACGTCGATGTGTTTGTGCCTGACTTAGGCATGGATAAAATCATGACCTACACCCTCGACACCAAAGCAGGCCGTCTTTTGCCTGGAAATCCTGCATTTACGGCGGCTACCCCTGGGGCGGGGCCACGCCACTTTACGTTTCATCCCAACGGCAAATGGGCCTATGTTATCAACGAACTGGACGCAACGATGACAAGTTTTGAATATAAAAAAGGAAAATTGGCCCCCGTACAAACGGTGACGACGCTCCCCAGTGGCTACACAGGGCGTATGTGGTGTGCTGATATTCACGTTTCGCCCGATGGTAAGTTTTTGTACGGCTCCAACCGCGCCCAAGAGAGCTTAGTCATTTATAGCATTGAGCCAAAAACAGGTGCACTTACCTACGTTGGTAACCAAGATGTGCTCGGAAAAACGCCCCGCAATTTTATGATTGACCCTACGGGAAAATGGGTGCTTGTAGCGAATCAGGACACGGATAACGTCGTGATTTTTAGCCGAGATGTAAAAACGGGCAAATTGACACCAACGGGTAAAGAAATCAAGGTCTCAATGCCTGTGTGTTTGAAAATGGTGAAATAAAAACATGAACCGAAGAAATTTCCTACATACCAACGCAGCCTTGGGATGGGGTGTGCTGAATTGGCAAAAGCCATCGCAACCCGCTGCCGAAAACGTGCGCCTGTACTGGGCCAAGCTTTTGTACAAAATCGCCGAGCCTGTTTTGAAAAACCTGAGCCAACACACGCTGGTCAAAAACTGGAAAGTGGAGTTTAGCCCCACGTGGGACAATCGCAATGCCAAAGTCGCGTACCTGGAGGCTTTTGGGCGTACTATCGTGGGCGTAGCGCCTTGGTTGGCGTTGCCCGATGACGATACCGAAGAAGGACAATTGCGCAAAAAAATGCGCGGATATGCACTCAAAAGCATCGAAAACAGCGTCAATCCCGATTCACCCGACTACATGCTTTGGCGAAAAGAAGGCCAAACGCTGGTGGACGCGGCTTTTTTGGCGCAGGCATTTCTCAAAGCGCCCGATGCCCTTTGGAAGCCATTGGATGCGGTTACTAAAAAACGTGTGATTGAAGAGTTTACGCTGTTACGTCGGGTAGTTCCGCCCAATAACAACTGGGTGCTTTTTGCAGCGATTGTGGAGGCATTTTTGTTGTCTATTGGTGAAAATGCCGACCGCTATCGGATTGAGTTTGGCGTGCGTAAAATCGAAGAATGGTATGTAGGCGATGGGTGGTTTAAGGATGGTGAGGTATTTCATACCGATTATTACAACTCTTTTGTGATACAACCCATGCTGGTGGACGTACTGCAAACGTGGCTCGAAGCAAACAAACGACAGTCACCGTCGGGCAATCACCAAGCATTGCAAGATAGATATACCAAAGCCGTAAAACGGATGCAGCGTCATGCCGATTTTTTGGAACGTTTAATCTCTCCCGAAGGTACTTTTCCTGCCTTCGGTCGTAGTATTACGTACCGAGTTGCTGCGTTTCAGTCGCTTACTCATGCGGCATTGATTCATCAGCTACCCGAAAACGTGACTCCGTGTCAAGCGCGTTGTGCCCTGACTGCGGTCATTAAGCGGATGTTTTCGCAAGAAGGGGTGTTCGACCAAGAAGGCTGGTTGACACTGGGCTTTGCGGGGCATCAACCCACGATTGCCGATTCGTATTCCAATTCAGGAAGCATGTACCTGACTACGTTGGGCTTTTTGCCGCTGGGCTTACCTGCTACTGACCCGTTTTGGAGCGATGCCGATGCAGAATGGACGCAACAAAAAGCCTGGTCGGGCAAACCCTTTAAAAAAGACGGGGCAGTAAACTATTAATAATCAATGACTTTTATTTATCTACTTTTGTTTATCATGCAACAAGCAACCCCCGAAATCAATTTGTCTAAAAATCAATGGAATGAACTCCCAGAAACTCATTTTCGACACGCTACTGATGGGAAGCAAGCTTCGCAAACAACGTTGGTAAAAATGAAGTATGATGACTATTTTTTGTACATTGATTTTGAGTGTCAACAAAACCCATTTTGGAAGGAAAACTCGTACAAACAGCACAATACCGAAATGTGGAATCAGGAAGTGTTTGAACTGTTTATTGCCGTAGGTTCTGAAACCCCTACGCGTTATTTGGAATTAGAAATCAACCCAAACAATGCTCTTTTTGTAGGCTGGATTGACAATCCCACCAAAGAAACCCCGCAAAACTTAACGTTTGTACCTTACGAAAAAGCAGGAATAAAGCACGAGGTGAAGACGGAAGGAGAAACTTGGTCTGGTAAAATGCAAATCCCGTGGGAGTTGTTAGGAGAAAAAAAAGAAACGTATCGCCTCAATTTTTATCGCATTGTGTCGCTTCAATCCCATCCTACTCCTGACTGGAAATGCAGCCCTGCCGATTGTGATTTTACGTGCTGGAGCCCTTCTATGAGTGGTGCTACCCCTCGTTTTCACCGTCCTGATGCTTTTGGAACGTTAACATTAAAATGAAGTAGGGGTTTCTGGTACGCTTAAGTAAAGTATATTCGTTTCGGTTGGGTGGTATTTTACGCCTACTTTATCTCCCTTTTCCAACGCATCATAGCTCTCCCTATCAATTTCTACTTTGATAAGTTGGGAGGTAATCGGGTGATTGACACCCACGTAATACGAAGCCGAATTGCTTCGTTTAGTGTGGCGATGAATAACCTTTTCTTTGTCTTGTATCACTACCGTGTCCTGTTGTGTGACGGAGTTTTTGGGATACAATCCAAACCTTCTACTCCATTTTACAAGGGTAGGAAAAATAGATAAAAACATCCATAACCAGAATGGCAACGAAAAGATTAACGTCATCTCCTGATATGAAAAACGAGTGGTAAGATTGTTTTCCAACTGGTGCAAATATTCATTCATTTTGTTGGCCTGAAAAATTAAAGCTATAAAAACTACTCCAAAAAGAGCTACTCCCATCCGCCACAACCACTTCAATAGGGAAGTCGTTACTTTTTCAAGTTTATAGACAAGGTGGTCTGCATAAAATTCATTTTTACCCGTGCTGTTCATACCATTGTTTTTTCTTTTTCAAATACGATATTAACTGTTTTGGCAACGTTACCGACAACGATTGCGTAAAAAAATCCAACAAACGGGTTGTTTTGTACTACTTTATGGAGTAATCTCGTAAAGAATTATTGATTTTTCAAACCAACCTCATGAAACCATTTCTTCGGATTTTTCTTTTGGTCGTGCTTACTGCGTTTCGCCCTGCCGACGAAAAACTGACTATTTTTCTTTGCGGTGATTCCACCACAGCCAACAAGCTCCCCGCCGATTTTCCCGAAACAGGCTGGGGCATGGTACTTCCTGCTTACTTCAACGAAGCGGTAGAAGTTCAAAATCACGCGGTCAATGGCCGTAGCACCAAAAGTTTTATCACCGAAGGCCGCTGGCAAAAGGTTATCTCACAAGTCAAAAAAGGCGATTGGGTATTTATCCAATTTGGCCACAACGACCAAAAAGTAGCTGACACTACGCGCTCGGCTCCTGCCCAAACTTCGTATCGCCAAAACCTGATTCGATTTGTAAATGAAACCCGTGCCAAAGGTGGCAATCCATTGTTGATTACCCCTGTAATGCGCCGTAAGTTTGACGAAAATGGGGTATTCGTGGATCAACACGGCGAATACCCGCAAGTGGTAAAAGAGGTAGCAAAAGAACTAAAAGTACCGATGGTTGACCTACACGCCAAAAGCCAACGGGCCATCGAAAAGCATGGGGTAGAAGGTTCAAAACTGTTATTCTTACATTATAGCGGTGGTATTTTTCCGAAATTTCCAAAAGGAATCGAAGACAATACTCATTTTTCGACTTACGGCGGCGCTGTGATGGCAAGTTTAGTGATAGAAGGCATCATGGAACTGCCGATTGATTTAAAAAGTTTTGTCAAAAAATCGCAGTTTACCAACAAATACGAATACGAACTTCCCAAATACGCTACGCCGTATTTCCGCAAAGATACCTTCAATGTCGCGCGTTATGGCGCCAAAGCCGATGGGCTGACCATCAATACCAAAGCCATTCAGCAAGCCATCGAAGTCTGCCATACCGCGGGTGGTGGCACTGTACTCGTACCCGCAGGTTTGTGGCTTACGGGGCCGATTGTGCTGAAAAACAACGTAAATCTGCACCTTGCCAAAAACGCGTTGTTGCAGTTTAGTCGCAATCACGAGGATTATCCGATTGTAGTGACAACTTGGGAAGGGCAAGAATCTTACCGCTGTCAGGCCCCGATTTGGGGCGTAGATTTGACCAATATCGCTATCACTGGCGAAGGAACGCTTGATGGTGGTGGCGATGTATGGCGGGCTATTAAACGTGACAAACAAACCAACACGCAATGGGCCAACCTCCTCAAATCGGGTGGGGTAGTAAGTGAAAAAGGTGATATGTGGTACCCGTCGGCGCAATCCAAATTGGGCAACAATACGCCTAATGCAGGTCGTATCCTAAATGGTATCCATCCTACCAAAGCCGAATTAGAATCATATAAAGATTTTCTTCGTCCCAATATGGTGAGCCTGACGCGCTGCAAAAGCGTATTGATAGAAGGTGTCACCTTCCAAAACTCCCCCGCCTGGACACTTCACCCGCTCCTTTGCGACCATGTGAGTGTACGCAACGTGAACGTCAGAAACTACTGGTACGCCCAAAATAGCGACGCCATTGACCTCGAATCGTGCCGCAATGGTATCTTAGAAGGTTGTACTTTCGACACGGGCGACGACGGTATCACTATCAAATCAGGGCGTGACGAACAGGGCCGCAAGCGGGGCGTACCTACCGAAAACTTTATCATCAAAGACTGCAAAGTTTATCATGCCCACGGTGGTTTTGTGATTGGTTCAGAAATGTCAGGCGGAGTACGCAATTTATTTGTGTCCAACTGCACCTTTATGGGTTCTGATGTGGGTCTTCGTTTCAAAACTGCTCGCGGTCGGGGTGGCGTAGTCGAAAACATTTACGTAACCGACATCAACATGACCGAAATCCCTGGCGAAGCTATCATTTTTGATATGTATTATGCGGCCAAAGACCCTGTTCCGCAAGAAGGAGAATCCAACGAATTGCCCACCATCAAAGCCGAACCGCTGAATGATGGAACACCACAATTCAAGGATTTTTATATCAAAAACATTGTGTGTAAAGGTGCCGAAACGGCCATTTTGGTACGCGGTCTGCCCGAAATGAGTATCAAAAATATCAACGTTGAAGATGCTTTTATTGAAGCCAACAAAGGCTTGGTCTGCGTAGAAGGTGAAAATATTAACCTCAAGAATGTGACGCTACTAACCAAAGACAAAACGGTTATGCAGGTACAAAACAGCAAAAACGTCAATCTCGATGGCATTACCTACGGCTCTGACAAAGAGGTATTGCTGAAAGTGATGGGTAACCGCTCAGAAAGTATTCGTCTATTGAATACCGATGCTTCCAAAGCGAAAAAAGAGGTAGAACTGGGCGTAGGCGTGAAAGGAAAAGTAGTGAGTAAGAAGTAAGATACGACGTTGGTATTTTACCAACGTCGTCTAAAAAAACAGCATTACCGCTCAAATTTTAAAGGCTTTTCATCTCCTCAAAAACCGCAACCGCTTTCCGACCTGCTTTATCCATTCCCGTGCCATGAGTTCGTGGGCAAAAACCGTGGGGTGAACGCCATCCCAAATCCAGTAGTCAATGGGGGCTTTTTGGATGGCTTTGTCAAAAACAGCGGGGTAATCTATCAAAACAGCATTAAATTCGCTGGCTAATTTCCGCACTACGACCTGACGTTTGGTGGTATCATCGCGCCATTTTTCAAAATTTTCGATGCGTTTTCCAACGGGATAGACAAAGGGGATGCCCAGCACAAATAAAATCTCGGGATTGGCGCGTCGGCAGTCGGTCAAGAGACTGCGATAGATATTTTCAAACTCTTCAGCAGTGGTGGCTTCGGCGGGTTTGTTAATGGTGGCACCCGTATCGTTGATGCCAACCAAAATACTCAATACATCAGGTTTAAGATTGAGCGTGTCAGTTTCCCAACGTTTTTGTAAATCCGTGATTTTGTGGCCGCTGATGCCTCGATTGTAAAAGGTAAAACCCGCTCCAGGAAAATCCGCTCCAATCCGACTCGCTACCGAAAACGCGTAGCCATGCCCCATGATGTGGTTGGGGTCGAGATTGCGACCACGGTTGCCATCGGTGATGGAATCGCCCTGAAATAAAAAAGTGAGCGGTTTGTCGGGTTTAGGAGAAGCAGGATTTGGTAATAAAGAGAACTCCGTTCCCAGCCCTGTCAACGCAGCTGATTGTATGAATGTACGTCGTTGCATAATAGTTTATCTCAACTACCCCTCTTCTCCACTAATCAGACTCTTTTGTTTTTTGCCACCTGCGGCCTGATTCAAACGATACATCATAGTCAGATTGAATTGGCGAGCGCGCATTCCCATCGTACCTTCGGTATAGAAATTGAGGCCTTCGGTGATGGTACGCATGTAGCGAGAATTGAACATATCAATGACGTTGAAGGTGAGTGTACCTTTGCCTTTGAGAATCTCTTTACTGAAGGCCAAATCAACAAACGTACGTGACTTCCGGCGTCCCTGTGGCAACTGCTGCGGCGCTTCGTAGTTGGCACGTACTTGCAAATCCGTACCTTTGGCCAGCGTAAACCGCGAAGTTTGGCGGGCAAACCAACTGTAAGTATCGGCTTTAAAAGTAGCATCTAAGTTTTTTCCGTCGGTAATGGCGCGGAAAAAGTTGAAGTTAAAATCCAGTTTCCACCATTTGACTGGGGTATAGGTGCTGGTAAATTCTGCCCCAAAAGCATCTTCAGTGGCGAGGTTTTCGGGGCGGGTATTAGAAAAACCCTGC
Organism: Runella sp.; assembly: GCA_044228585.1. Classification (GTDB taxonomy): domain Bacteria; phylum Bacteroidota; class Bacteroidia; order Cytophagales; family Spirosomataceae; genus Runella. Next base: position 16,509 of record JBGAUP010000033.1, read on the forward strand.
GCATCCACGCGACGAATACGTAAGACTTTGCCCGTCGTATGACGATAATACAGCGACGAGGTAAAAGAGCCTTTCTCGAAATAATTGATATGACCTAAATCAAATGAGTTTGAGAATTCTGGATTGAGGTCTGGATTTCCTGAGAAGAAATTACGTTGGTCGGAAAATGTCACGTAAGGACTTAAATCGTTGTAGGTCGGACGGCGCACCCGTCGGCTAAAGCTTACCTGTAAGGCATTGTCTTTGTTGAGGTTATAGGTAAAATGTGCACTTGGGAACAGGTTAGCATAATTTCGAGGATTAGTTTGATTGGTTTCGCGCAAAATGGTGGTTATATCAGTCATTTCGGCGCGTAAGCCTACTTGGTAACTCATTTTTTTGGTTTTATTCCCAATAATTCCGTACACCCCATGAATATTTTCTTTGTAAATAAAGTAATTATCTAACCCTGGCAAGGTTTCAAATACGCCAGCGTCGTTGCGTTGAGTGACGATATAGTCATTGACCATGTCTCTAAAACTACTTCGAAAACCTGTCTCAAATTTGCCGTCTTTACCGATGGGTTGCACATAGTCCAATTGGGCAATAAGTTGGTTTTCATACTCGTCGTTAAGCGATTTTTGAAGTAGATTGCCCGCCTTATTGGGCGAGCCATTCGCAAAAACACTGCTTTGGGTAAACGTCTGGTCGGAGCGTTCCCAATAGGTCAGGTAGCGTACATCAGCAATCAGTTCTTGATTTTTGCGGTTGTAGGTTTTCTTGTAAGTCACGGCATACTCCGAATACGGCTCGGCCTCTGTTTCGCGCTGTTGGCGGTCGGTGATGGTATTGAGACGAGAGAGCGTGTTTATATAATCTTTGTAATTATTGTCCGTAATGCGCAGGACATCTGTACGACGGAACTGATACGAAGCCGTCAAAATATTTTTCTCGTTGAAAAAATAATCCAACCCCCCGCGAATGGTATTGGCGACGGTTTTTACCCTTGAAAAATTTGTTTGCTGTAAAATAGCGGTGGTATCTTTGCTATATACTTCCTGATATAATCTTCCCGCACCGATAGGTACTCGGTAGGCAATACCATAGTTGAGAAAGAAATTCAGTTTGTTTTTGCGATAGTTGATATTGGCAGCTATCCCATAATTGGGTCGAAAGCCCGTCACTACCTCAAACGAACCGTTAATTCCCTGTTTGCGTTCTTTTTTTAGTACGATGTTGATAATTCCCGACATTCCTTCTGCCTCATAGCGAGCCGAGGGATTGGTAATGATTTCAACCCTTTCAATTTGGTTTCCTTGCAATTGTTGCAAACCCGCACCTCCCTTAAAACTCACCAATCCTGAAGGCTTTCCATCAATCAAAATCCTGACACCGTCACTTCCCCGTAGTTTTACATTTCCCTCTGTATCCACCGATACTGAGGGAACATTACTCAAAATATCAATCGCAGTTCCGCCCGCATTCGATAAGTCTTTCCCTACGTTGAAGATTTTTTTATCCAGCGACAACTCCATCGAACTCTTCTCGGCCTGCACCACGACTTCATCCAAAGTTCGAGCGGAGGCTGTGATTTTCAGCGTACCTAAATCATGCGAAGGCTGTTCTTTAGAAAGCGAAAAAGTAGGGGTTTCGCCCCCTTATCATCGGAGATACTGCCACCTGCTAAAGTACTATCGGTACTTTTCAAAACGCGAATGGTAGCATAACCTAACGCGACATTGGTTTGATTATCAATGATTGTCCCCTTAACAACAGCCCCTTTTTTAGCATTCTGGGCATCAACCGATAAAGAAATAAACAACAACACAAAGCTTACAGTCCCTAAAGCTTTGAAAATAAAATTGGTGGGCATCGTAGTTTTCATAATACCTAATAAAGAAAATGGCGGGGCTGATGTACTCAAAGAACTTTACCGAAATTCAAACCTGACGGGTTTGAAAATAATCGTCGTCAACACTCCGTCAGGTTTAATTTATGTTTCTACTTGCTCGGTGGAGGCCCTTGCGGACGACGCATCACCAAGCTATCAGCAGGATATTGGGCTTTCAAAGAATCCATGTTGGTTTGCGCCCAATTGATAAGCGTTTGTTTCTGTTCCTCCGTCAATTTTGCTCCCGAATGAAGCCCAAAATAGGTGTAAGAAGGAAGCGGCATTTCGCCTTCTTTGATCATTTCGATGGTCTCTTCAAACTTGTGGTTTTGATAGGCAATGGGCCGAGACGTAAAATTTGAAAAATTCAAATGGCGCTTCCCATCAGTGACATGATGATCTAAAAACCAAGCTACGGGCTGAATATTGGAGTACCAAGGATACTCGGTTTTATTACTATGGCAGTCGTCGCAGGCTACTTTCAAAATGCCTTTTACGTTGTCGGGTACGGCATATTTGGTCGAAACCGCATACGTTTGGTCGTCAGATAGATTTTTTTCAGGACGGATAAATTGGATGATTACCAATACTGCCCCTAAGCCGAGGAGGATTTTCTTTAACATGGTTTCAAAAGAGGTTAGAAGTTATCATTATAAGGCAATAGTACTCACTTTTAAGCTATTCTTACCGTTGGCTTGTTTTACTTCGTAAGCCACAAGTAGTTGATTTCCAATCGTCAATCCAACTGCATTCGTGCCATTCAATGATTCCTCTATCCAAGCTATTTCAGACACTTTACCGTTGTTTATTTTGCAGAAAGCGATTTGCGAAAGCCCGTCCTCGGCTTTGTTTTGTTCCCAAAGCAATACTGAAGCTTGTGCCCCGCCCACCAAAGCCTGATTTTTGGCCGACGGCTCGTTGATGACCAAAAGCTTTTTACCTTCCTGTGTCGCTAACCGAATCCCCTTCTCACTATCGGCACCCGAAAACCACGAAATCAAAGCCCCCTTGTCGGTCGTGCTTGACACTGCACCACTGTGAGGACAGCCCATAATTTTCCAGCTGTCGTTGTGTAAGATTTGAGATTTTGAGAAAGTCTCGGCATTGTCGGTCGAAACCATTTTGGCCATATCTCTGATGTCGTTATTGTTATCGCGATAGATGACATTCAACGCTCCTTGTGCATCCACAAACAAATTGATGGGGCAGCAATCGCACACGACGGGGTCAATGAGTTTTTCGGGTTGCATCACACCGTTTTTTGAAACCACAAGGCGCAAATCTCTTTCTTCGTGTTTGGTGCTGTTGGCCACGTCTTTGAGATAAGCCACGGCGATTTCATCATTTGACATCAGAACAGCATCAAAAAAACCTCTCACAATGCCTTGTTTTGGGTCAGAATCAACGGGTTGGGGAGCTGTCCAAGTAGTTGCTCCGTCTTTTGAAACACAGTAAACGATATTGGAAGAACGACCACCACCGCGTCCCGATGACGAGGCAGTTGCTTCACCACGATTGGTAAATACGGCCACAAAGCTGCCGTCTTTTTTAGAAAGTACTTTGGCGCGCATCATGCGGCTGTTTCCGATTCCTGTCCCACTGTAAATTGTCTTCTTTTCGGAGAAAGTTTTGCCATTGTCTTTTGAAAAAGCAACACAAAAAGAAATCATTCCCTGCGCATCTTTTTCTGTCCACGAAAGCATGACCTCTCCTTTAGAGGTTTTGGCAAGCAACGGCATCGAATAGATTTTGGTAGGGTCATTGGGAGCATCCTTTAAGAGCGAAGTGCTTTCTTCGGGCAATGAATGACAAATCGCAATTTCTGAAACAGACGTTGTTGGTTTTGACGGAGTAGCACTAAAAAAAGCGAAAGTGCTTATCAAGAGTAGATGGAAGGGAAGAATCAGCTTTGTCATGGTTAGTTACTTTTAAAAAAGAGGAAAATGGAAATTAATACCACGAAGATAAGGGGCATTTATTCACCAAAAAATGACAATCTACCAGTCGCCCATTTTGGCAGACAGGGGGCAAATTCTGATAGATGACTATATCCAATGCTTGCGTTTAAAGAAAAACCACATACCCGCCATCGAAAAAGCCATTAATAAGAGAGAAAACCAAAAACCGTAGGCGTGAGTACTCGTCGGTAAAATGGTATAATTCATCCCAAAAATCCCGGCAATGAGCGTAGGCGGCATGAAAATAATGGTAAATACCGTAAAAATCTTGATGATTTGGTTTTGTTCCAGATTGATCAAACCCATAAAGGTATTTTGAAGGTACTCCAAACGTTCAAAGTTGAAGGTACTGTATTCGAGTAGAGAAGTGATATCTTTCAATACGATTCGTAAACGTTCTTTGCGGTCTTCAGGAAAGAATTGACTGCGCAAAATACCCGATAAAACGCGCTGCTTGTCAATGATAGTTTCCCGCAAAAGCATGGTATTTTCCTGCATCATATTGATTTTGAGGAGCATATCTTGTTTAGCTTTTTGTTCACGATTGAGGTCTTTGCTCAAAGTACTGATGTCACGAGAAAGCCCTTCCAGCACGTCGGCGTCGCTTTCGATGCGGGTTTCGAGTAAAAGCAGTAATATATCAACCCCACTCTGAAAAGTCTCTTGGCTCACCTTCATTTTCCGTACCGTATCGGCAAAAGTCTTGGAATCGCCACTGCGGTACGTAAAGAGCATACCACTCCGAATCATAATCGAAACGGGATAAATGGTATAGCCATCGGCGTTGATTTTCAAGAAATTAGAATTGGCGTTGATGGTATTGTCTTGTTCAAAATAACGTGCACTACTTTCAATTTCTACAATTTCTTGTGGTGTTTGAAAACTAATATCGCATTTGGTTTCTACCCATTCTTCCTCTTCTTGCGACGGTGATTGCAAGTCCACCCACAAAATATGCTTCAAATGCCCAATTTCACGCACGTCGGTTTCACGTTTGATGTGCTTCCCTTCTCGATAATAAATTCTTACCATACCTCACTTCGTTTGTGCCAAAGTTAGCCAATTGGTTTTAGGATTTTGCGTAGATTTGGTAGATTTTTGTTCTATCAACGTAAGGGTAAAAGATTTAAAACTAACTGTGGAATCTAACACATTGTCAACTACACAATATCCATGTGCAAACCAAAGCGTATATATAATTGCACTCCTTGTTTTAGGTGCTGGTGGCGGTAGCAAAGATTAGGTTTATTGCAAACGGAGTTTTGTTTATATTTGTTAAAATGTTGTCATCTCATTATTTTTCAAAGTGACTTTCGATACTTTTGGTAATCTGTTTCCTTACGATGTCATTTCCTCTGACCTCGAAAAGTGTAAAAAAGTGTTTGTGCATGAATTCCCTCATTCTAACACAAGACTCTTGCTTTTCGAGTCATATATTTTATATCGAAAAGCTATTTTCAGTGTAATGGGTCAACCTTTTAGACAATGGGTCAATGGTAGTTTTGTTACGCAAAAGCAAAATCCAAATGATATAGATTTAGCGAATCTTATTCCTTACAATGAGTCGTTAGATGCTCAAATCGAACAACTTTTGCCTTATTTTACAGTAGGAGGCTCTATCGAAACTTATCAGATTGATGCCCATCTAATACCTGTCTATCAAAAATCTGACCCCCGATTTGAAAATACAGAACTAAGAATAAGCTATTTTAAAAGATGGTTTGGTCATGACCGAAACGATAATCCAAAAGGTTTTATAGAAATCAACGAACCATGAAAGAACCAAGAAACCCCGATGTAATTATCCAAGAAATCAATGAGTTGAATCACCTCATTGAGCATACCCAAGCGACTTTACGACAATTTCCTGAAGATAAGTTGTTGCAAATAGCCCTCCAACAAGACTTGCATCGTAAAAAAAACCTCGCCAAAGAACTGCACCTTAGCCTCAGCTTGTACCTCTATCAGTTTGGTTAATTTCATTTCCCCAGCATTTGATACACATTGACCGTGCCGCCTGTTTTGGTACTCGCGGTGGTGCGGGTGAGGGTCATGCTGCCGTCGCTGAACTCGCTGATGGTAAACTCTATCGTACCGTTGGTGCCTGTGGGTTGGGGTGTGAGGTTTTTGAGAACGAGCTTGGTGTCGCCCTCCAATGCCCATTGCCCCGTAAAGCGTATGCCGTCGAAGTCGGTGAAAAATACCGTGCCGCCCGTTTGCAGTTCTATTTTGAAATTGACGTAGCCAGGGCGAAGGCTAGTAGCACCGCCCTGCGTGTAAACCACGTTACTACCCTCACGCACGGTGCTGGCTGTCCAGATTTTAACAATGCGCTCTGACACGGGCACCACTTTGGGTTTGCAGCCAACCAAGGCCAAACCGACCAAAAGAAAAAATAAAAGGGAGTTCGTTTTCATTGATTTAATATTTTGAATTTTAAATGATTTAATAGCTTTGAAAATGGAGTCTTTACTGCTTTGCAACTTTCCAAACGTAGTTTTTTTGTTTGCCCACCACTCGGAGTAAATAAGTACCTGTGGCCAACTGACTCGTAGCCAATTTGACTTCGTTTCCGCTGTTCAGCCAAGTATTTGTTTGTTTTATCAACACTCTCCCCGTAGCGTCTATAAGTTCGATGTCGTAAGCAGCGTTTGAGACTACTTTGGCTTTGATGGTCAGATCGCCTGCGGTAGGATTGGGGAAAACCTGCATCTCGTCATTTTGGTTGGGCGAAACACTCAACACGGGCGTAACGCTAATCACCGCTTCACCCGAAACCGTACCCAAACCACACGCATTTTCGACCGAAGTAAGGCGGTAAGTGGTTGTCTGTAAAGGTTTTACAAAAAGGCTGGTGGGGTTGTTTTGCGCTTGTAGTTTGGTTTGGTTGTCCAATACAATGCTCCACGGGGCATCGCCCGTCAAAGCCACTTGGATTTGGGTGCTGTCGTACTGGAAAATTGTTTTGCTGCCACTCAGTATGCCCGTAGGTTTGGGTTTAATGACCACTTCCAACTTAGCTCTGTTGCTCTCGCATTTGTCGGTCTCAGTTTGGGATACATAATAAGCAAGTGTAGCGACGGTATTGGTGGGTGGCACAATGCTGTTTTCCGCTCGACCACCTGTTTCGACGGCGTACCATTTCAAACTACTACCCGTGGCGATGAGTGGTGTGGCCACCGCACCAATGCAATAATTGACCGATGGCGTTGATACAGTCGGTGGGGCTGAATTAGCCCTAACAATCACCTCTATTTTGGCCCTGCCACCTTCACATTTTCCAGTTTCAGTTTGGGAAACAAAATAGGTGAGTTGAGCTGCGGCACTCGTCGAAGGCGTAATACTGCCGACGGCTTGCCCACCCGTTTCGGTGGTGTACCATTTCAACTCACTGCCCGTAGCGGCCAATGGGCTGGCCGTTGCTCCCACACAATAATTGACCGATGCTGTGGGCAAAGTGGGCAAAGCCGATTTAGCACAATTGGCGTTTTGATATAAATTTGACTCCCACAACCCACGCCCGTAAGTCGAAGCCCTGATTATGCCCGCACCTTGATAACTAATTTCTAAGTCTGTAACCGATATATTGGGCAAATCGTCGTCAAAAGACTGCCACGCACTCATGGTGGCATCTCGATAATAAACCCCCAAGTTGGTAGCAAAATAGATACCATCATTGGTGCCCAGTTGATATGCCATCTTATTGACAATCAGGTTTGTTGTTTGATAATCAATCCACGTTTGTCCTCCATCGTTGGAGGTCATGATGTTTCCGCTAATTATTTTGCCCCAGAGTTTTTGAGGATTGGTGGGGTGTACAAGCATGGCATCAAATCCCCATCCGTTTGGCAGTTGTGTCCAGTTTGCACCACCATCAGTAGATTTATAAATTCTGTAACTACCAGACTGATAGACCGATAGGTAGATAATCTGTGCATTAGAAGGAGCGTAATAAATCTCTGACACGTAAGAATTGGCGGGCAAACTACCCGCTATTTGCCAAGAAGCTCCTCCGTTGGTAGTTTTATATACCTGGTCATAGCCCGCCAATAATTCTTGTGAGTTAGCAGGATTCATCACCAACGGTATCATCCAGAACGACGAAGGCCGAGGAGTGGGGTTGATGGTTGTCCAATTAGCACCGCCGTCGGTGGTTTTTGAGATTTGCCCAAGTTGTCGGCAGGCATACGCCACGTTGAGGTTGGTGGGGTCAATCACCGACTCGCCCCCGTCGCCAATGAGCCGCATGATGCGCCAATTACCTTTGTCGTACTTCATTACCCAGTTATCCTGACAGCCAATGTACGCCACATCATTGTTATTGGCCAGTCCTCCCACGTGGTAGGCTTCCAGATTGGAAATTCCGTAATTGAGATTTTCAAAGACTTTGGTGTTGCCCGTGGGTGCCCGTTTGATGCCGCCATCGCTTCCTACATACAACCGATTGGTTTTGGGCTGGTACTCAATGGCATGAATGTCCACGTGGATGTTCGATACACTTATGATTTCTTCCCAAGTAGTACCACCATCAGAGGTTTTGAATAGACCTACATCGCCCAATAAAATCTCGTTGGCGTTGGTAGGCGATACGCCCAACGACCAGGTAAACCAAGCCTGACTCGAATAGTCACCAAATGTATAGGCTGTGCCTGTGAGCTTGGTATTGCTCGAAGCGATTTTCGTAAACCCATTGCCCCCGTCATCTGACCGATAAACGCCTTCTACCACGTAGGCATTATTGACAACGGCCGCATTGGCCAAAAATACTTTTTCGGGAGCAGCAGGAGTAACGGCCAAAGCCATTCGGGACGATTTAGTAGCGTCAAATGACAACCCCATGACTTGCGAAAAGGTGTCACCCAAATTGTTGGATTTGAACAGCTTACTCGCCGAAACGGCATAGATAGTATTAGGGTCATTAGGTTTAAACTCCATATCGTAAATTTCGGTAAATTCGGTATTGGTAATGCCCGCACAGCGCACCCACTGCCCACCGCCATTGGTGGTTTTCCAAATGCCGTTTCTATAAGTACTTACGAATAATACATTGGGCTGCGTGGGGTGAATCAACAGCCTATACATGTATCGAATAGACGGCAGCCCCGTATTAGCGGCATTCCAAGTCATGCCACCGTCGGTAGATTTCAAAATGCCAAAGCAGGGGCTACGGCCAGAATCACGGTCGCCCGTGGCTACGTAAACGATGTTGGGATTGATGGGGTCAATGGCTATGTCTGACACCCCCAGTTCGACCCACGATTGGGACAAAAACGCCCAGTTCTTGCCTCCGTCGGTGGTTTTCCAGAAGCCGCCCGTGGGCGAACCTACGTAAAAAGTGTTGGCATCGGTAGGATGAAAACCAATGCAGTCTATGCGGCCTACGCTTTCGTTGTTGAAGTTGGCGGGGGCAGGTGGGGCGGCAGGGCCGAGGAGTTTCCAGTTGGCCCGTTGCGTGGTGCGCGATAATTGTTTGCGTTCTTCGCGCTGCTTGATAACCTCCCGCTTGATTTCTAAGATTTTCTGGGCATCATAAATGCCATTTTCGTCCAACAGCGGGCGTACAAACTGCTCCCACCGCCGAAACTGCTTGTAGCCTTTGCGCTCTAAGTTGTCTTTCCATTGGGTTTCAAAAGCCTTTTTGGCCTCGGCGTAGTTGATCACGGGCTGGGCAATGATTTCCTGCCAACTTCGGGTGCTGTCCTGTTGGGCAATGGTCGGGAAACTCCCCAAAGTTGCCACAAAAACGAGTAAGATTTGTAGATACTTGGTCATGGCTTTGTATTGTTTTCTAATTCCCCTTCACTACCTTTTGCGTACTTACCTTTTTGGTGTCTACTACTCGCAAAAAATACGTGCCTGCTGCCGAGGTAGAAATGTCAATATTTTCGGAATGTTTGCCGCCGAACGACGGAACGGGGCGTTGCAAAATACTTTTGCCCGTGGCATCAACTACCTCAATCACAGCCCCTTGTTTTTGAAATGTAGCCCCGTCGAGCTCCACCACAAAAACGCCGTTGGTGGGGTTGGGATAGACCTTGATGCCTTCGGTGGGAAGCGGCGAACTGGTCGAAAGCACCAGCGTAATATCAATGGGTACGGGATAAAGTGCCGACCAGCGACCTGCCGTATCTCTGGCCCTGAAAAACAAATACCGCTTGCCCACCCTCTGTAAGTCCAACTCCAAAGGCCTGTCCACCGTTACTTCTTTGCCTCCCGTGGGCGTAAACGCCAGCGCGTTGGCCGCACCGTAGCCAGGGTCGGTATCAATAAAAACTTCGATGCGACTGATGGCGTTGTTGGACTGGCTCGAAAACACCACAAACGGACTTAACTGCGTAGCCGACCACTGCCCCCGCTCGGTTTGGATGCGTAGCCCCAACAGGTGCGTACCCACAGCCAAAGTGGGCGGAATTGTTAAATCAACCGTGAGGGTGGCTTCGGGGCCTTTGGCGGTTATTTTCTGAACGGTGTTTTTGCCAAAACCCAAATCGTTGTCAATAAAAAACTCCACGGCGGTCAGGTTGTTGGGGTCGCCTGTGGGGTTGGGGGCGTGGATATACACCGACTGCGTTTGGGTGGGCGACCACGTACCTCGGGCGGTTTTGAGCCGAATGCCAAAAAAATGCAGCCCCTGTGAGAGCGTACCCGTAGGCACGTTGAGGGTGGTGTTTACCTCCGTGCCGTTGAGCGCAAGTGCGGCTCCTTTGCCAAAACCTGGGTCGGTGTCCCAAAAATATTCGGCAGTGGTGAGGTTATCGGGGGTTTGGCCGTGGCTTGTTACAGCCATGCACCAAGCCAATAAGAAAACAAATAGCTTTTTCATGGGGGCTTAGTTTTGCACTCTGGCTTTGAGTTTTACCTGAATGGTCTCGTTTTGGCGGGCGGTGCTGGGTACCTGAATGTCCTGAATAATAGGCCCAATGGGCGAACCAGTGAGCACGTAAGGGTCTGGACCACCAAACGCCCCGCAGTCGGTGCCGCCCTCGCCTGCGCCTTTGGCAGGGGAGTTGGCGGAGAGGGTGTATTTGGCATCTGGCGTTATTCCTAAGTCTGTGAAGAGCGTAGTCATATCGGTCAAAAACTTGTTACTGGCATCAACACTTTGGTAGTTGCCTGTTCTAACAATGTTGTTGTTAAACTTTCCGAAATGAGCCGTTGCGTAGTTGGTGTTACTGCTAAGGTTTCCGCAGTTTTCGGGCGAAACGAAAATGTTATTACGAATTGTTAGGTTTACTATGGGAAATTGTCCATAATCAAGCGGTTTGCACGCTCCTGCTACACCTACTGTGTTATTTATTATTTTACCAGTGTTACTTGCCGTCAAAACACCAAACCTTATGCCTCTAAAAATGATGTTGTTCTGGATGGTAAAATCTGAATGTCCAACACCTATGTAAATTTCATTCTCTACAAAGCATTGCTTTACAGTAGCGTTGTTATTGTTAATAGAAATTCCCGTTGTTTGACATCGCAAAACGGTTATGTCATCAGCCCAAATATCTATACTGCTTGCACTGCACCCTATTATCATTGAATTATTGGGAAGAGCTCCTTGACCTTCAAAATAAACACTTCCATTAATTCTTGATACGTTGTTCCCATTAAAATATCCACTCCCAACGATGACTACTTTTTTCAAAATCTTAAATCCTGCGTAAGTACCTGGGTCAAGGATTAAGATTGAACCCGCAGGTGTATTTGGGCTATCAATCACATTTTGAATATTCTGCCCATTCTGCACCCGTATTACATTTTGGGCAAAGGTGAGGGTGGAGGTAATGAGGAGAATAAGAAGCCCCCAACCCCCAGAAGGGGCTTTACTTGTGCGTGTTTTTGTGGTGGTTTTCATTGGTTTTGAGTTGGTTATCTTTATTTTCTAACTATTGAACTGTCATTGATGGAGGTACTATGCGGGCTGTTCGGTCTAACGTCAAACCGCTGCCAATACCGTTAATAGGTGCACTAACTGATCCTGTAATTGTGATAGAACTACCCCTTGACTTATCAATCGGATATGATGGTTTCAATCCATAACATCCTGACAAAGTCAGTGACACGTTAGCAGGAGTGCCTCTTGCATAGATAAATCCAATAATCCCTTCTTGTAGAAAATTAGACTTTGTAACATTTACAATTGTTGAACGTGTATCAGTACTACTCTCAGATTCTAAACGAATGGCTTCCAAATTATTATCGAAAACACAGGCATCTATAGTGATTTTTTTGTTACCACCAGCAATCGTGTAAGCAAAAAGACCACTCTCAAGGAATGTACTGTTCGTTACTATGACAGGGGTACCATTTGCATAATCATAAATTGAAGCAGGGCATCTGGCAAATAGACAATGATTAATAATGATTGGATTGTTAGTAGTCGAACGATAAAGACTTATTCCACTTAATGCATCTGAAATGACACAGTAACTCGCATCCAATTTTTCGCCATAGAAGTCTATTCCATTCCAATCGTACCCTTTATTGGAAATGGTAGGAGCGTATATACGAACGACATTTGAAGGTGTTCCTTTGATCAATAACGACCCATGAATAGTTAGTTCAGCATCAGCACTGTATATTTTTACTTTCGTACCCGCTTCGATGGTTAATGTTTTTCCTTGGGGTACGTAAACCTCAGCACTTAAAGAGACAGTACCGCTCCAAGTTTCGTTGTCTTTAAGGGTGTAGTCAGTATCAATTGTTTTGGGTGTAGCAACGGGGTTAGGAGAACTTTGATTGGCATCTTTCGAGCAAGACAAGAATCCAGTCATTACAATAACGGATATTACGCTTTGCCAAAATTTGGCTTTTTTTGTGCGTGTTTTTGTAGTGGTATTCATTGGTTTTGGATTGATTTTGAGTTAGTTACTTGATTTTCAGTTTTCTTCTACGTTAAACCACACCCGTATGTCTTCGTGCTTGGTCCACTCGAAGCCCATTTTGTACAGCATATCGGCCACCATCATCATGGCATCTTTGTTGATACCGCTGTCAAAGAGTGCCCCTACATTTGGCGGCAAAGTGGGGAGGTGGGTCTTAGGTGGCATGATGCCCTCGGTGCGGTCGTAGCCCGTATTTTTGGGTATCAAAAAAAGACTATTGCTCCACGTCAGTAAGCCATCCATCGGAATATTAAAGAGTGAGTAATCATCAGGCCACCAAACGAGGTATTCGATTACTTTTTTATTTTTGGCCGAGTACCATACCGTTGCCCTGTAATTGCAGGTTTCTTTGGGTAGCTGCAAAGGCCCGTTTCGCAGCTTGTATTCACCATACGACAGCGGCGGGTTTTGAAGGGTGATGATCACCTTCGGCCATTGCTCTCCGTTGAGATAGGGGGATTTTTTATAGATTCCGTACAGTTCGGTATCGT
>JBGAUP010000415.1:0-3810 GCA_044228585.1 Runella sp.
TGTAGCCACGGGGGAAAGATTGACAAAGAGGTCGAAAGTGCCGTTTTGGAACTGATTCACCATCCTTCTCGACCAGATGCTATCTTTTCGGCAGGCGACCGACTAACCACCTCTTCGATGTCGTTGGTGAGGCAAGAAGGATTGCGCATCCCCGAAGACATTGCTATTGTAGGATTTACTAACCTCGTGACAGCTCATTTACTTAATCCTTCTCTGAGCGCCGTTCTTCAACCTGCCTTTGAAATGGGGCAATTGGCCACCGAATTTTTGATTGATTTAATTGAACGTCCCAAATCAGCGATTCGATTTGAGACCAAACGATTGGAGACCAATTTGGTAATAAGGGATTCGTCAATGCGACCCACCAATAAGTAACCAAAATGACTATTTTTGTAAAAATTGCATTAGGTTGCTTATTTTTAGGCAAATCTCCTATGATTCGTTCTATCCTCCTGTTTTTGTTTTTTATTCTCCAATTTTCGATTCTTGCCCAAAAACGTGACACTATTGTAGTTTTTCTGAAAGATTCTGCCGTTTATGTTCGTACCAAGAGTCCAATGGCCTACCTGAATTATGGCTTAGGTGAAGACCGTCTCGGCGGGGCCAAAATGGGCTATGTGGATTCTTTAGTACTGCTGAAAGTAACGGGAAAATACAAAGACCAGTATCGAGTTCGTTTGACAGACATGCTTTCCGCTTGGATTCCCCAAAACCTGACCAAACGCGACACCCTCGTTAAATTTCCGATTCAATACCTAACTACCTCATGGCGAATGTGGGGTGATGAACGTTTTGATTATATTTCGATTCCTCTTACTGAACGTTTACCGTATCGAAGTTGGCAAGAAATCAACCCCTCCAAAATTGTGGTGGATATCTTTGGAGCAACGGCTAATACCAACTGGATTACCCAGATGCGCTCCGCGAAGGAGATAAAATATGTTGATTATGAACAGGTAGCAGATGAGCAGTTTCGGATAACGATTTATTTACACCATAAACAACACTGGGGACATACCATAGGCTACGAAGGGCGTCGTTTGGTGGTTCGTGTCAGTCATCAGCCCGAAAAATTGAAGCTCAAAAACCTTACGATTGCCATAGATGCAGGGCATGGAGGAACCAATCTCGGTGCACAGGGTTTACGTTCCAGAGTTTTAGAAAAAGAGCTTAATTTAAGTATTGCCTTACATCTCAAACGCGAACTTGAAAGAAAAGGAGTTACTGTTTTGATGACCCGTACTACCGATACACTCTTCAATAATTCTGATCGAGTCTTGAACCTCCGTAGGCAAAGCCCTGATTTGCTTATTAGCATTCATAATAATGCAGCAGGCGATACGACCAAAACGCGCGGTACAAGTACCTACTACAAACATCTCGGATACAGACCATTGAGTCAAGCAATATTAGAGCGTTTGCTCGATTTAGGTTTGGCTGAATACGGCAACGTAGGCCGTTTCAATTTTGCCCTCAATAGCCCCACCGAATACCCTAATGTATTGGTAGAAGGAGCGTTTATGAGTCATCCTGCTGACGAAGCCCTCCTGCTTCAAGACCATTTTCGCCAAAAAATGGCCAAACAGATTCGGAAAGGGGTGGAGGATTGGCTAAAACAAGTAAGGCACAATAGATGATTAAATCATTGGATGCCGCTTAAATTCCTTGGTACGATCAAACAAATAACGATACGTAGCGTGTAATTTGTGAGGTGTACCACCCAGTAGTTCTGCGAAACGCGTCATTTTTGGATTGAAGTCCCCAATCCAGTTTAATTCGAGTTCGGTATATTGATAATTGGGACGCCAAGCTACTTTAGAGGCCGATAGTGCAATCGCCGATTCAACACCCCGACCCTGAAATTCGGGAATGACTCCAAAAATAACCCCAAAAGCTTTGTGATTGGTTTTTAGAAGCTTATGGTATAAAAACTTGATTTTTCCAATCAAATCTAACTTCCCATTGACGTGTTTGAAAATTTGATTTAGTTCGGGAAGCATAATAAAAAACGCGATTGGAGTGCCTTGGTGGGAGTGCCTTGGTGGTATCCAAACCACATCAGCTCTTCATCTAAAATAGGTTTCATTCGCTGCATAATACCCCGTGCTTTTTCAGGAGTCATATCTTCAGTTCCTAAGTTTGCTGCCCAAGCCTTGTTATAGATAATGCGAAAATCTTCGGCGTATTTGTCTAATTGCTTTTTATCAATGTGTCTAAATTCATAGTTATTCAGATTTAAAATGCGCTCGGCACGATCAAAGAAAATTTTATTGACCCTTTCCAAAAATTTTTCTTTTGGCATGTGTAAAAAGAAAGTCCTTTGTTCAAAATAAGTTTGGAAACCATAAGCTTCAAAAAAAAGCTGATAGTAAGGAAAATGATAGCCCATGCCATACAGCGGTTCTTTGTCAAAACCATGAATCAATAGACCCCAGAAACGGTCGCGTTCGCCAAAGTTGATAGGTCCATCCATGGCTTCCATACCGCGTTCAGTCAGCCATTTTTTGCAAGTATCAAAAAGGGCAAAAGCTACTGTTTTATCTTCGATGCACTCAAAAAAGCCCATTCCGCCCGTGGGTTGGTCGTTGCCTTTATGGACGGTATTTTGGTTGATAAAAGCTGCTACCCGCCCTACTGTTGTGCCATTTTTATCAACCGCAATCCAGCGAGTACATTCTCCATCTTTAAAGTATTTATTTTTAGCGGGGTTGAATGTATCTTCGATGTCTTTGTCGAGCGGACGAATCCAGTAAGGATTATTTTTATAGAGTCGAACGGGTAGCATCAAAAATTCGCTTTGGCGTTGAGCATCATCACCTACTTCTATAATTTGCATATCAATGAAATGGAATCAAAGGTTTATTATAAAGCATCCAGTTGCTATAAATTCTGAATTATGGGCGAAATTATGCGTTTCTGATAGATTATGAAGTATCAACTTCCACAAAAAGCTAACTTTGCCCTTCGAAACTACCAAAAACTCACCTACCATGCTCAAAAAACGCCTCGCCATCTTTGCTTCAGGTTCGGGTTCTAATGCCGAAAAAATCGCTGAATACTTTGCGAATCGTTCTGATATTGAGATTTCTCTTATTCTTTCCAACAACCCGCAAGCGGGCGTAATTGCACGGGCAAGGCGGCTGGGCATTCCTGTTGTTTTGTTTGACAGAAAAACCTTTTATGAATCTAATCGTATAGTTGAAATTCTACAAAATCAACGCATTGACTTAGTGGTGTTGGCGGGCTTTATGATGCTTATTCCCGAAACAATGGTGCAGGCTTTCCCTAATCAGATTATCAATATTCACCCAGCACTTCTTCCCAAATACGGCGGAAAAGGTATGTACGGGCATTTTGTCCATGAGGCAGTAGTGGCGGCAAAAGAATCTGAATCTGGGATCACAATTCATTACGTGAACGAGCGTTACGACGAAGGGGCTATTATTTTTCAAGCATCATGTCCCGTAGTTTCAACTGATACCCCCGAAGACGTCGCCAAAAAAGTACAAGCACTCGAACACAAGCATTATCCAGAAGTGGTGGAGCAGTTGCTGCGCCACACATAAAAAAAGCCGCTTGCCAATGGGAATGGGTAAGCGGCTTGATAAATTATTTGGTTCTTAGATTGTTGTAAGTAATTGTTTAAAAGACATATTTATTTTCCTCAATCATCGCATCGGCAATACGACGACGGGCATTTTTGGTATTGAAAGGCTCAATCTTCGTGAAGCGCTTCAAGCCCATGAGCATCACACGGAGTTCATCTCCTTCTGCAAACGCCATGATTGCCGATTTACCTGCGCTGTTCAC
>JBGAUP010000416.1:0-3766 GCA_044228585.1 Runella sp.
GTCGGCATGACAAAGTGGGTAATTGAGGTGTAAATCTTATCGGTTTATTTTACGTTTTGCTTTTCTATTCTCCAAATTAGCGTTAATTTAGCTAATGAATTAGCCTAATTAACGCTAATTTGGAGAATATGATACAACGATTCTTACTGACTGAGCTACTGGGAAAGCTCAATCATTCCTCAAAAATCATCCTTATTTACGGAGCAAGGCAGGTAGGTAAAACAACCCCTGCCCGAATTGAAAATTATTGCTACGGGCTCCTCGTCTTTTGAATTGGCCAACCGCACCCAAGAACCGCTGACGGGCCGTACCTGGACTTTTTCGCTTTTTCCTATCTCCTTTTCGGAGCTCAGACAGCAACAAAATCTTTTTGAACTGAATCACGGGTTAGAGACTTTTCTTCGCTTTGGGGCTTATCCGGATGTATTTTCGTTGCCGAATCAAGCCGACAAAGTACAATTTCTTACCCAACTGACTCGCTCGTATTTATACAAAGACATTCTGGAACTAAGCACGATTAAGCACCCTGATAAAATCAAAAAACTACTGCAATTGCTGGCTTTCCAAGCGGGTTCGGAGGTGTCGCTCAATGAATTGGGGAATACCCTGCAAATGAGTAAAGATACGGTAGCGTCTTACATAGATTTACTCGAAAAGGCATTTGTAGTATTTCGTTTGTCAGGTTTTAGCCGAAATCTTAGGAAAGAAGTGGTCAAAATGGACAAAGTTTATTTCTACGATTTGGGCGTACGCAATGCCCTCGTCAACAATTTCAATACGCTTGATTTTCGTATGGATGTTGGGCAGCTTTGGGAGAATTTTCTCGTCGTTGAACGTCTTAAAAACAATGCCTACCAAAAACGGTTTGTTAATTCTTACTTTTGGAGAACTTACACAGGTGCCAAACTGGATTATATCGAAGAAGCCGATGGCCAATTGGCAGGTTTTGAGTTTAAATTTTCCGAAAAAATAGCAAAACCGCCTCAATCTTGGCTGGAAACCTATCCTGATTCCGACTTTAAGTGTATCAATCGTACCAACTATTGGGAGTTTATCTGATATTTTCCCAATCTACCTATGCTTGATTTAGGTCCAACTATCGCATAAATTCGCGTAAACTTTTAATCTCAACCTCAATGCCAATCCGCACCCAATTTTTCTTTTTCCTATTCGTCCTTTTTTCAGCAAGCTTGTTGGCCCAACCCCCAAAAACCACCGCTGGTAACCCAATTTTTGAGGGCTGGTATGCCGACCCCGAAGGGGTAATTCTGAATAAAGAATTTTGGATTTTCCCGACCTTCTCGGCCAAATACAAAGACCAAGTTTTTTTGGATGCGTTTTCATCAAAAGACATGGTCAATTGGACCAAACACGCCCGTATCATTGATACTTCGGCCGTCAAATGGGCCAATAAAGCGATGTGGGCACCGAGTATCGTAAAAAAAGGCAAGCAGTATTTTTTGTTTTTCTCAGCCAACGATATTCAGAGTTCCGAACGCAAAGGCTTCGGACTCAATAACCCCGACAAAGATGATAAAATGGGCGGTATCGGTATTGGCGTAGCATCGCGCCCCGAAGGACCTTACAAAGATTACTTGGGCAAGCCACTCATCAATCAGTTTTACAACAAAGCGCAACCCATAGACCAATATGTTTTTCAGGACAAAGACAAACAATATTACATCATCTACGGTGGTTGGGGGCGCTGCAATATCGCCAAACTCAACAAAGATTTCACGGCTTTAGTACCTTACGAAAATGGCGATTTGGTGAAAGAAATCACGCCTAAAGGCTACATAGAAGGCCCAACGATGTTTATCCGCAAAGGGAAATATTATCTGATGTGGTCGGAAGGAGGCTGGACAAACGGCACGTATAAAGTAGCCTACGGCGTTTCGGACAATGTTTTTGGGCCTTTTGAGAAAAAAGCTACCATTTTGGTGGCCGACGAAAAGGTGGCAACGGGGGCGGGGCATCATTCGGTGATTAACATTCCAAATACCGATGATTGGTACATTGTGTATCACCGTCGCCCCATTCCCAACCTCGACCGCGACCACCGCGTGGTGTGTATTGACCGTATGTATTTTAACGAAGATGATACCATCAAAGAGGTGAAAATGACTTTTGAGGGAGTGGGTAAGGTAAAATTGAAGTAGAATGAAGGCAAAATCAATGAGCTATCAACGTGTCAATTAGTTGAAGCAAATCTTGCCCCATTGGTCTAAGTCTTCCGAAGGGTGACTTAGACCTTTTGATGAAGAGCGTGTTTGTAACACGCTCTATCACCAAGCATCATTGGTAGCTAACTGTCCCCCTCGTTGCCTTATTGCCTTTATGCCTTGTTGCCTTTGTACCTTATTGCCTTTCCGCCGTTACTCCTCGTCTTCGGAACTGCTAAAAGAGTACAGTGTGGTGTCCAATTTCAAACGACCACTGTTAAAATCTTCGATAAACTTCGTAATTACCTCATCCGTAATGGCTTCCACATTGAGACATGCATCCAACCCTACTCCGTATTCAAAATCGGCTTCGATTTCCAGGTGTTCTTTTACCTTTACTTCTTCCTCTTCCTCAATAGACTCGATGAGTTCAGTAATCAATTCTTCGGCTTCTTCCTCTTCTTCGGGCTTGATTTTATAATTGGGGCCTCGTTCATCGAACGGCAAGTATTTGGGATATACCTTTTGCGCTTGTTCTACGGCTTTTTCATACACTAAACTGCTGTGGTGTAGGCGCAAAGTATAAATAATAGCATCATAAATGACTTCTTGGCCTTTGTAATTGCCCACAAATTGTACGTGTGCCAACTCCCCACTGTCCGATGCACTTACGTCTTCATCGTCGCAATGGATAAAGTTTGTTCCTTCTTCTTGACACTCTTCTCGTAACAATTTAATTTCTTCGGGATTGTAACCTTCGTTCATAATTGATAGTAATTTTGGTCGCTGTAAAATTAGCCGTTTTTATACAGGTATTTGATGATGACAGAATCATTTTTTAAAAATCAACTCAAAGTAGTCGAGCTCGCAAGCGTTTTGGCAGGTCCTGCCGTCGGAATGTTTTTTGCCGAATTGGGAGCAGAGGTTGTTAAAATTGAAAATAAAAAAACGGGTGGCGATATGACACGTTCTTGGAAACTTCCCTCCGAGAATCCCGATTTCAGTTATTCGGCTTATTATGCCAGCGTCAATTGGGGAAAACAGAGCTATTTACTGGATTTAGAAGACCCTTCCGACCGCACACAAGCCTATGGATTGCTTGCCGATGCGGATATTGTCATCAGTAATTATCAAACACAAGTAGCCGAACGCTTAGGAGTAGATTATAAAACACTAAGTAAAAATAACCCCCAATTAATTTTTGCTCAACTCAATGCTTTCGACGCAAACAGCAAACGTCCTGCTTTTGATGTGGTACTGCAAGCCGAAGCAGGTTTTATGTACATGAATGGAGAGTCAGGCGGCCCTCCCGTAAAAATGCCTGTGGCATTGATTGATGTCTTGGCTGCCCACCAACTAAAGGAGGGAATCTTGCTGGCTTTGCTACGACGAATGCAAACGGGCAAAGGCTCGTATGTTTCGACGTCGTTATTTGCGTCGGCGATTGCCTCTTTGGTCAATCAAGCTACCAATTGGCTCATGGCGGGGCATATACCGCAGCGCATGGGGACACAGCACCCCAATATCGCGCCCTACGGCGATATTTATACTTGCTGCGACGGCAAACCTATTTTGCTGGCCGTGGGTACCGAAAAACAGTTTAG
>JBGAUP010000417.1:0-3758 GCA_044228585.1 Runella sp.
GCCTCTCCGTTGCGTTTTTGGATTTCACGGATGGCCAACATTGACCCATAAATATCCTGCGTAATCGGGTCTTTGAAATCGTTTTCGCTCAACTCTACCTGCAACGAGAGCAAGAAATCAATCTTGCGTTTTTCTTCCCAAGTTTCATAATCTGCGTAGGTAAAAACAGGGACTTGCTTCTCTATTTTTGTAAGAATCTCCTGCCATGCCAAACTATGTTTGGGGCTTACCTGACGAATATCAAGGCTGGCAAAATAGAAACCAAATAGTTTGATTCTCAAAATAGTTTCGTCCAAGATTTCTACAAAAAACGAATCGTGGTCGCGGATAAGCACCTCGCGGGCTTGGGTCAAATCGTAGATTAGTTCTTCTACGTTGGTGTATTGCTCTTGGTCGGGGTAGTAAATCGCATTGTTGGTTTTACGCTCAGCATTTGCAATAAACTCCTCAACCCCGTTGAAAGTCAAACGACGTTTTAAGTACTTAATATCTCGCCAGTAGCATTTGAGCAAAATCTGACGCAGGCGGTCGGCTACTTGCAACGTAACTTCGGAGGTCACAAACGGATTGCCGTCGCGGTCGCCGCCAGGCCAAAATCCAAGGCGAAATAAGTTAGTATGTGGCCATTCATGAATAGGTACATTTAAACCATTGAGTAATTTTTTGACAATACCTGGAATGGCTTCGTAAAATACATTCTCCAAAAACCAGCACAGCGTAATGGCTTCGTCGAAAGGTGTAGGCTTGTTTTTATTGATAAAACCTGTTTTCCCAAGTTGTAACAATAAATGGTTTACCTCTACAAAATCATTTACTTTGATGGCTTCTTCTAAATCAGTAATGATACCAAGTACTTTGCCTGGATAAAATTGCGTAGGGTGGGCTGTTAAGACGATTCGGACA
This sequence comes from Runella sp., assembly GCA_044228585.1. Classification (GTDB taxonomy): domain Bacteria; phylum Bacteroidota; class Bacteroidia; order Cytophagales; family Spirosomataceae; genus Runella. The sequence continues at coordinate 904 of JBGAUP010000417.1, forward strand.
CAAAAATCTTCTAATTTACGAAGTAGTTTTTGGCGGAGTTCATCGCTATCCACCCGATTGAGTAGTTGGGTTATTGAGCCCTGCCCGTTGGTGTCGTGCGTATGGTCAAAGCCCGCATCTTCTACTGAGTCAAACAAAACGACTTGTCGCTCAATGAATTTGATAAAATTGAACAACAAATCTCGGCGATCTTCTTCAGAGGCATCTTCGGTGTATTCTTCAAAAAATGACTCAATAATTTGTTGGGGGCTTTTTCCTGCTGCAAACCCTTCTTCACTGGCTTGAACGAGCAAAGGCAGCAGCGTACCCGTGCGGTAAATGTCCTGAAACGGCAGACTCAGGAACAGGCTGTTGAAGATGTTATATTTAGTAACAACAGCGTCTTGGTAAACGTTAGGCATTGTGGGTTGTTAAATTTAGGTGGGTAATAAAAAGCGAATAAAGAAAGAAAATTGTACATTTTCAAGAAATAAACGATAATATGAGTAAAAAAAATGATTAAACCCCAGATAAAAACATTTTTTATGATTTTATTTTAATAATTTGCCAGAAAGAGGGTAACATTCTATCCCCATAAACCCCTCTTTTAGAATACCATCTTTGTTTCAATAGACCATTGTCACGGATTTGAAGACTTTTCTATTTTTAATTCTCTTCATTTTTGGTCTTTACTCAGTTTCGCAAGCGCAAGATTTTCGTCGCCGCGAAATTGACCTCAATGCTTTTGTACAAAATTTACTTCCTATTCAAACGGAAGACCTTAATTACAACGAAATTTACGAAAACCTAATCCAACTCTACGCTACCCCCCTTGATCTAAATACCTGCACCCGCGATGAGTTATCGGCTACTTATTTGCTCAATGAACGTCAGTTGAATAGCTTTTTTCTGTATCGGGAGCAGCTTGGTAAGTTTTTGTCTATCTATGAGTTACAGGCCATTCCTGATTTTGATTTAGTTGTTATTTACAAAATGTTGCCTTTTGTGGCGGTAGTACCAGCCAACCGTAAATTATGGAATGGACTCAACAATCCCACCGACAACTATCTTTTGATTCGGACTGAGCAGCTTATGGAAGAAAAACGAGGAGCTACCAGCAATGCCCCCAAGTCTCGCGATGGTACTTTACAAAGATTTGAAGGAAGCCCCGTGCAGTGGTACGCACGGTATCGGTATAGCCGAAGCAGAGATTTTAGTTTTGGGGTTACGATAGAAAAAGACGAAGGAGAGGCTTTTCGTTGGCAACCTTCAAAATATAAATATGGAAGCGATTATCTGTCATTTCATGGTCAAGTCCAAAATCGGGGGCGATTTAAAAATTTGCTAATAGGCGATTATCAACTGCAAATTGGGCAAGGGTTGGTTTATTCGGCAGGTTTTGCGTTGGGCAAAGGTATGGAAACGGTCTATACAGTACGTCGCCCTACAACCGGTATTCGGCCTTACACATCGGTGACTGAATCGGGATTTTTTAGGGGGGTAGCAGCTACCTATTCCTTAACAAAACATCTTGAAGTCACTGCATTATATTCAAGAACAAGGCGGAGTGGGACAGTAAGTACCGATTCTGACCCCACTACCGAAGATGTTATCAGTTCATTGCAAACTGACGGTCTGCATCGTATTCCCAACGAACTACAGTACCGTGCAAATATTGTTGAACAAAACGTAGGAGCACATTTACTTTACCACGCCAACCGAGGGCAGATAGGAGCCACATTGCTTCAAACTCATTTTGACCAGCCACTCCAAAAAACGGAGGCATTGCGGAATGAGTACGAGTTTAGAGGAAAGTCCAATCTATTATTAGGGTTTCATGGAAACTATCTATGGCGTAATTTTAACTTATTTGGGGAAGCGGCTCGTTCGCAAAGCGGTGGAGTAGCGGCAATAACGGGCATTTTGGCAAGTATCAACAAACGCTGGGATGCCACTTTACTATTTAGACATTTCGACAAAAACTTTCATAGCTTTTACGCCAATGCTTTTGGGGAGAGTAGTCGCAATATCAACGAAACAGGACTATATACGGGAGTGAAATATACCGTTCATAAAAAAATAAAATTGGGAGGATACATAGACGTGTATCGGTTTCCGTGGTATAGATATTTGGTAGATAAGAAACCTACCAACGGTTTTGATTTTTTATTGCAGACTACTTGGGCTCCTTCAAAAAAATGGATTCTTTATGCAGTCTATCGGCAAGAATTGAAAGAAAAAAACATTGCTTCTGATTTGTCAAAACAGAAATTTGTGACTCGTACTGGGCGAAAAAATCTGGTTTTAAACGCCGAATATACCCCCAATAAGTTTTGGTCGTTCCGTACACGAGTACAGGGAGGGACATTTGGGTATCGAGATTTTAGAGCCGATAAAGGCTGGTTGGTTTTTCAAGAAATAACGGGCGATTGGGGTAAAATTGCGGCTACTATGCGTCTTTCGGCCTATAATACAGACAGTTATGATGCTCGCCAATACGCCATAGAACGCGACGTATTATATGCGATTTCGATGCCTGCATATTACGAACGTGGTTTTTGTAATTTTTTACTCATTCGCTACACACCCCGCCCTCGTACCGATATTTGGCTTCGTTTTGCCAGAACCGATATGCCTGACCGCGAAAAATTGAGCTCGTACGTAGATGAAATTAACGGCTCACACCGTACCGAATTTAAATTGCAAATTCGATATAAGTTTTAAAAAATCCTTTTCTTATCTGTATTAGCCACTACTTAATCTGACAGTTGTGAGTTAACTTACAGTTTGCTGTGTGAAAAGAAAAACAGGTTCAATTCTTTTCTCCCAAGCTAATTTGGCCGCATCCACAAAGGTCTGATAAGGCGTTTTTCCAA
>JBGAUP010000034.1:0-29486 GCA_044228585.1 Runella sp.
GTACGTACTGGAAGTACTCCCTTGTTTGTACTCGACGGAATCCCGCTTGATAACTCAAGCACAGGTGGTTCGACAAATCCGATGAATTTCCTTAACCCTCAAGACATTGAAGCCATTGACGTTCTCAAAGATGCTTCAGCCACTGCCATTTACGGAGCACGCGGTGCCAACGGGGTGGTTTTGATTACTACCAAAAAAGGCAAAGCGGGAGCAGTCAATGTCTCCCTTTCGTCTAATATAGGCATCTCAAACGTAGCGAGAGCATTGCCCTTGTTTACTGCCGACGAGTTTCGGAAACAAGTAGCTGCGGTTGGAGGTACGGTAGATGACCTAAAAGCTGATACCGATTGGCAACGGGAAATCACCCGCCAAGCCACAACCCAAGACCACAATTTATCATTTAGTGGTGGGGCAGATAAACTTACTTATTATGGTTCGGTAGGAGTTCAAAACCAAGAGGGAATCATGAAAAATAGTTCCCTCAAACGCTACACGGGACGCATTAATGCTTCTCAAAAACTCCTCGACGACCGCTTGGTAGTGGACATGAACCTCACAGCTTCGCAGACCATCACTAATCGCCCTCCCATCGAAAGTGTCCTTGGTTCCGCTCTCTCTGCAAACCCTACCTACCCTGCTCGTGATGCCAACGGACAGCCTGCTCGTTATCAAGCATTTACCAATCCGTTGCTGGCTTTGGATTTGAACAAAGACTTAACTACCATCAACCGTATCGTAGGAAGTATTTCGCCTTCGTTCAAAATCCTTAAAAATCTGACGTATAAACTCAACCTCGGCGTAGATAACTCAAGCTCCACGCGCGACGTACAAGTATTTCCAAGTGCGGTACCTCAACAAGACGGGCGATTGGATGCAACGTATTTGACCAACCGTAACGTATTGGTAGAGAACTATTTTACTTTCACTGAAAGCTTCGGAGACCACAGTATCAATGCCTTAGCAGGTCACTCTTATCAGAAGTTTATGCTAAATGGTAGAAACGGGAGCATCAACAAGTTCTCCATTTCACCCATCGAACCAGCCAATAACCCAGTTTAGGCAAGAACTAACGCTTGCGACCAACCGCCCCGGAGGCTTTGCCGTTATCAATGAGTTACAATCGTTTTTCTCTCGCCTCAACTATACCTTCAAAGACCGCTATTTGTTTACTGCAACCGTTCGTGCCGATGGTTCAAGTAAATTTGGGGCAAACAACAAATACGGAATTTTCCCTCATTCTCAGCTGGGTGGCGTTTATCGGAAGAGTCGTTTTTGGTAACTAGCCCTTTTCAGATTTGAAACTTCGTGCAGGCTGGGGACAAACAGGAAACCAAGAAATTCCGTCGAAAATCACGCAAGCACTCTTTACCTCAAGTGCTTCAGCCACAACGAGCTATCCGTTGGACGCTTCTACCAACTACCCTGCGGGAACTACCTACGTACGTCTGGCTAATCCAGACATTCAGTGGGAGGTTTCGACCCAAACCGACATTGGTCTTGATTTTGGTCTTTTCAAAGGTGCTTTGACGGGCACCATTGATTATTTCCGTAAGGTATCCAACAAAATCTTATTGGAAGTAATCCCCTCTGACCCTATTCAGCCCGCTTCCACGTATTGGACCAACGTACCCGATATGACCATTACTAACCAAGGGTTAGAATTAGACCTTAACTACCGCCACGTGGCCAAAAGTGGATTACGTTTTGACATTGGGGGAAACATTACGTTCATCAAAAATATAGTCGAAAACTCTCCCTATACAGTCATCACCTCAGGCTCAGCCACTGGACCTGGATTGACTTCGGCAACCGTGAATGGCTACGTAAATGGACAACCCATCGGAACTTTTTATTTGCGTGATTACATCGGTATTGACGACAAGGGCGTGAGCAAATACGCCGACATAGACGGCGACGGTACGGGAGGGACTGACAAAGACCGAATCGCAGCAGGTAGTGCCTTACCAACGCGTCAGTTCAACTTGAATGGTAGCATAGCTTACAAAGGTTTCGATTTGGCAGCCAACTTCAACGGTGTATCAGGCAACAAACTGTATGACAACACCGCCAACGCGTACTTCTACAAGGCACGTTTGGTGAAAAACCTAAACGGTATCACAGAGTCGGTGGGTGAGCCTAACGAGTCTATCAACAATGCCGCTCCTGTTTCGACAAGGTTCTTGAAAGATGGCGCATTTTTCCGTCTCAACAACTTGACATTGGGCTACAACCTTGACACTAAGAAAATTGGGAGGCTATGACCCCGAAGTAAATACCGATCGTACCGTCAACGGAATTTCGTCATACGGCATTGATTACCTGAGCTATCCAAAAGCTCGTTCATTCATTTTCAGTTTGAATTTAACTTTCTAAGACCATGAAAAAAACATTCATATTTGCCCTTATTTGTTGCACTTTTCTTACCCTCAACAGTTGCACCGACTTGGTAGAAAATGTACTTGACGAGTCATCCGTAACGGGCTTGACCGACAAGCAAGCTGCCGACGGCAATCTGGCGCCTGTGTATGCACAATTGCCCAATATTTTCTTGCATACCAACTACTTTGCGATTCAAGAGATTTCGACCGACGAAGCAATTTTGCCCTACCGTGGCGGAACCGACTGGGGTGACAACGGGATTTACGTTTCCCTGCACCAACATACCTCCACCAGCACCGACCCTAACCTCCGCAATACGTGGTTGCTACTCACACAAGGAATTTCACGGTCAATCACGGCCATTAATGCCTTGCCAACAATCAATGACCCTAATTCCAAAACCTACATCGCCGAAGCACGCGGGATGAGAGCGTATTATAACCTGTTATTGCTCGATTTATTTGGATTGGTTTTTTCAAAAGATAACCCACAGAGTATTTCTGACATTTTGCGCGGTGAGCAGGCCGTTGAATACTTAAAAGCCGAACTTTTAGCCGTAGAACCTGATTTGTTGACAACCGTGGGTCCAGGGCGCCTTACGAAAGGAGCAGTGTGGGGATTGTTGGCTCGTTTACATTTGAATGCCGCAGTATATCGCGACCGCTACGCCACAAACTTCCAGTTCAAACCCGAAGACATGGATAAAGTGGTAGAATACTGCGATAAAATCATCAATTCGGGACAGTATCGTTTGTCTGCCGATTATTTTTCCCTCTTCAATTCTGACAACAACAGCAACAAAGAGTTGATTTTTGTGGGAGAACAACGGGCCGAACTCAACGGTCACAACCGTATGGCCTATTTCTCACTGTCGGGCGACCAATTTCCACTCCCTGCTTTCCCCGCAGCCAACGGCACCGATGGCCCTGCCATTACCCCTGATTTTTACCAGTCGTGGGCGCAAGCCTATGCTCCCAAAGACCCTGCGGGTACTGACCCACGTTTTTTCAGACAGAACTGGACGATTCCTGCTGACTCGTGCATCGCCGCCGATAAGTTTGAAATGAACCGTGGTATTTTGCGCGGAACGCAGTATGGCTTAGTTCGGGTAAACGGTGCTTTTGTGCGCTGCGGAAACAATTACAGAGTAGGTAAACTCTTTAATGTGACGCGCAATCGTCCTACTTTACCCGTTAATTTTACGGAGCAGGTCAATTACACCGTAGCAGGTAGCGATTACAATACAGGCTATCGTGTGTTGAAATATGAATTCAGTAAAAAGTCAGCTTCTGGGCGTAACTTTGGAGATGCTGACCTCGTGATTTTGCGCTTGGCCGATGTGTATTTGATGCGTGCCGAAGCCAAACTTCGCAAAAGCAACGACGCGACGGCGGCTTTGGCCGATGTCAATTTTGTCCGTGCTTCGCGTACGGCCGTAGGCACACCGGCCCCTGCCCTAACGAGCATGACTCTTGACCTGCTTTTACGTGAGCGTGGGTTCGAACTATATTGGGAAGCCGTTCGCCGTACCGACTTGATTCGTTTTGGTAAGTATGAAAGTACGTGGACTGAAAAAACAAACAATGACCCTAAAAAACGTATTTTCCCAATTCCGCAAACCGCTATTGACGGGGCATCGAACTTACCCGGTTACTTAAAACAAAATGATAGTTACTAATATTTCATAGTTCTACCAGCACTCCACAAAAAAAGCTGCTTCATCTGTTGAAGCAGCTTTTTTTGTGGAGTGTAACAAATGTTACATTATAAAGATTAAATTGTAACGAACTTAGCACCAAAATTACTCATTCTTGTTTCAAAATGGATTTATTCAAAATTGTGCGCCTATTGACTTCGCTCATTGTCTTAGTCGCAGCCTTTACCGTTTCGATGATTGGTTGGTATATCTTTGATTTACCAGCACTGTTTTCAAAAACTTCAGAACAACCCGTTGAAAATCAAGCCTTCACTCCCTACGACACCAATTTCCACTCGCTCTGGACAAGTCCTGCTGACTGGCGATTGGCCCGGCTATCTACCGAGGAAAAAGACCGTATCAATTACGGCAAGGAACTCATTGCTCACACCTCAGAATACTTAGGGCCTAAGGGAAAAGTAAAAGCCATTTCCAATGGGATGAACTGCCAAAATTGCCACCTCAACGCAGGTACGCAACCTTGGGGGAATAATTATTTTGCGGTACAAGCCACCTATCCTAAGTTCCGAGAACGGTCGGGCAGCATTGAAAATCAAGTAAAACGTGTCAATGACTGTTTTGAACGCAGCCTAAACGGACGTGCACTTGATTCCAGCAGCCGCGAAATGAAGGCTATTTTGGTCTACATCAAATGGCTCGGTAGCGATGTTCCTAAGAAAAAAACACCGCGAGGCTCAGGCATTTACAAGCTCAAATACCTCTCACGGGCAGCCGACCCCGATAAAGGCAAAGTGGTATATGACCAAAAATGCCAAAGCTGTCACCAAGCCAACGGCGAGGGCGTTTTGGCCGCCGACGGGCGTAGCTACACCTATCCGCCACTCTGGGGTGACCACAGCTACAACACGGGGGCAGGGCTGTACCGAATTTCCAATTTGGCAGGCTATGCCAAGTACAATATGCCTTTTGGAGTCACGTATGAGAATCCCCAACTCTCCGACGAAGAAGCCTGGGACGTAGCCGCTTACATTAACTCCATGCCCCGCCCTACCAAAGACCTCAGCTCTGATTGGCCCAAAATAGCAGGCAAACCCATAGACCACCCCTTTGGCCCTTATGCTGACCCTTTCTCCGAAAAACAGCATAAATACGGTCCCTACAAGCCCATCAAAGAATGGCGCGATAAACACAAAAAAGACACCTCAAAAAGCCCAAAAATAGCTTCATTATGAAAAAGACCGCCTTATTATTAGTCGTTGCGCTTACATTCAGTGCGTTTAGCAGTTTTGCTCAATCCACTGATAAAGTCCACAAAATTGTTTTTCACTTGGCCAGCAGCGATACACTTGTTCACAAAGCCTTGTCTAAGCAACTCTCCAATGTGTTGGATTACTGGAAAAATGCCCAAATAGAAGTGGTAGTACACAACAACGGTATTGGATACATGCAAACAAGTACGACCAAAAGTGCCAAAGAAATCGAAGCCTTGAAAGCCAGAGGCGTGACCTTCGCCGTTTGTGAAAACACCCTCAAACAACGAAAAATTGAAAAATCAGCGATTTTACCCGAAGCGATTTTTGTACCCGTAGGCATTGCCGAACTCGTCCTCAAACAAGAAGACGGCTGGGCTTATATTAAGGCAGGGTTTTAGGTATTTGTCATTTCGAGGCACGAGAAATCTAATCATAAATCTCACATGCAATCAAGAAGAGAATTTATCCAATCCAGCGTATTAGCAGGATTGGCAGCAGGAGGCCCGAATACGTCGTTGGCTTCTGTCGAAAAAGACAAAGAAGGAGCATCGCCAACAGTACAAAACGGCACCATTACCCTGCTTCAAACCACCGACGTACATTGCCAACTCCACGCCCACGACGAGCTATTTTGGGAAAACAATCAACTCGCTTTTCGGAAAGCAGGAGGCTACGCCCACCTCGCCACAGCACTTGACCAAATCAAACGTCGGAATCCTGAAAACACCTTTGTCATGGACACGGGTGATATGTTTCAGGGAAGTATGTTGTCGGTCAAAACCACCGGTCAAGCCTTTGTGCCCTTGCTCAATGCCATGGGCTATGATCTCTATTTACCGGGTAACTGGGAAGTGGTCTATTACAAGCAAAACATGCAAAAACTCTTGGGAGGCTTGCTTGCTCCTAAGATTTGTGCCAATATGTACCACGATTTGGGCGAAGGTAAGCGCGGAGAGTTGATTTTTCAGCCCTATCATATCGTCAATCGGTTAGGGGTTAAAATTGGCTTTTTGGGTTATACCGACCATTTGGTACCTATTCGTCAATCACCTTATTACAGCAAGGGAATCATCTATACTAAGCCCGAAGAAAATATCAAATATTGGGTGGAAGTATTAAAACAACAGGAACAGTGCGACTTTGTGATTGTGCTGGCGCACATTGGGCTTTCACAGCAAATCGCCCTCGCCAATAACCCCGAATCCAAAGGAGTGGACTATATTTTTGGGGCCGACACCCACGAACGCGTACGTAAACCTATCCAGTGCGAATACGCCAAAGTAGTAGAACCTGGAGCGTTTGGGTCGTTTATCGGACAGCTTGATTTACAGGTCAAAGACGGAAAAATTGTGGGCGAACGCTACGCATTGATTGAAGTTAATCCCAAGAAATATCCCGCCAAACCCGAGATTAAAAAGTTAGTAGAAGAGATTGAAAAGCCCTTTAAAGCACAACTCAACCAAGTGATTGGATACAGCACTGAGCCGCTGTATCGAAACATGGTCGTCGAGAATACCATTGATACGCTCATTGTAGATGCCCTCAAGTGGAAAGTCAATACCGAAATTGTGTTATCAAACGGTTTTCGGTTTTGCCCACCGCGTGTCCCAGATGCCTCGGGCAAAGTAGCCATTACCGAAGGCTATTTGTTTGATATGCTTCCCGTAGATGCCACCGTTCGAGTAGGCAAGGCCACAGGCAAACAAATTCATGATTGGCTGGAAAAAGAGTTACAAAACGTCTTTGCCCAAGATGCTACCAAACGTTTTGGCGGTTGGGTAGTACGATTCAAAGGCATGGAAGTGGAGTTTAAAGCCTTTGAGCGTGAAGGAAAACGCGTACAGAAAGTACTGGTAAATGGGGAGTTACTCAATCCCGACCGCCTCTACAACATTGCGGCCTGCGAGCGTGACGGCGACCCCGAAGACATGCTTTGCCGTATGAAAGGCGTCAAAGAAGCCCGAAATACGGCCTATACCCTGCATACTGTCATGAAAGATTATTTGAAAGAGTTTTCGCCCGTAAGTCCCAAATTACGCCAATCGGCCAAAGTTTTGGATGCTCCTCAGACCTTACTTTCACAAGTTTCGGGAGTGGATTATCAATTTTTGTAGCAATGTAACAATTGTCACGGACGAAGCTTGAGCAAGCGACTAATTTTGCAGAAATATCTCGCAAAATTGCATGAAAGCACCACTATTAATGATATTAGGCATGGTTGTTTTTTTGAACTATCAAGCTGTAACACAAGTTCACAGCGACCATCAGTTCAAGCAAAAAGCAGCCGAAAATGACTCAATAAGCGATTTAAGACACTTTTTTTCCAAAGGACACTTTAACGGTCACGCCCGGTCGTATTGGATGATGACCGACAACCAAAAAGGTCTGAGTGATTTTTATGCGTGGGGCTTTGGCGCTGGTATTGGGTACGAAACCCCGCGTATTTTGAAACACGTTCAAGTAGGTCTAAGTGGATTTTTCATGTTTAATCTTGCCTCTTCCGACTTGGCTGCTCCCGACCCAAAAACGGGGCAGCCCAACCGCTACGAAGTAGGTCTTTTTGATATGAAACGCCCCAATGACCACGAAGATTTAGACCGTTTGGAAGAATTGTACATAAAATACCATTTCGGCAAAAAGTCTAAAATTACCTTAGGCCGACAAGTACCCAAAACGCCTTTTATCAATCCACAAGACGGACGGATGCGACCTACGCTGGTGGAGGGAGCCGTGCTTGAATGGAATGAATTGAAAAATACCAAGATACAAGCCGAGTACTTGTTTCGTATTTCGCCACGCTCTACGGTCGAGTGGTTTAAGATAGGAGAAAGCATGGGAATTTACCCAGCGGGCGTAGGGTTAGATGGAAAGCCCTCAGGCTATGTGAACCATATCGAATCCAAAGGTATTTTCACGGGCGGAATCACCCAAAACATCGGTAACGTCACGCTCCAAGTGTGGGACACTTACGTAGAAAATGTGTTTAATACTGCCTTCTTTCAAGCCGAATGGAAGTCGGCGTTGAAAAACAAACAAGGTTGGATAGCGGGTTTTCAAGCAGTACGCCAACAAGCCGTTGGGGAAGGAGGCAATCCTGACCCTTCTAAAGCTTACTTTCCTGAAAATGGCAAATCTGCCGTATTTTCGGGTCGAGTGGGGTATCGTTCGCCCAAGTGGGACGTGAATCTCAATGCCACGCGTATTACGGCAGAAGGGCGTTATTTGATGCCTCGCGAATGGGGAAGAGAGCCATTCTACACTTTCATGCCCCGCGAACGTAACGAAGGCATGGGAGATACCCAATCGTTTACCACCAATATTTTTTACAAACCCACCAAAAACCTCAAATGGGAAGCAAGTTGGGGTTATTATAAACTTTCTGACGTCAAAAATGCGTTGTTCAATAAATACGGAATGCCAAGTTATACCCAACTTAACCTTGGTGCAAGCTATCATTTTACGGGCTTTCTGGAAGGATTAGACGCGCAGTTGTTGATGGTTCGCAAAAATGGAGTCGGGCCTACTTACGACAACGACCGTTTCGTTTTCAACAAAGTAAACATGTCGCACTTAAACTTCATCTTAAACTATCACTATTAAACTTAACATTTTAGTCCACAATCGTACATTAAAAATAACCTAATTCTCAAAAATGGAAATCATCGAAATCATCAAAAAACCGTGGCCTTGGTACATCGCAGGCCCTCTCATCGGCCTGACTGTGCCTACGTTACTACTCATTGGCAACAAGTCATTCGGCATTTCATCATCGCTGCGGCACATCTGCGCTGCGTGCTTCCCCGCCGACATTTCTTTCTTCAAGTACGACTGGAAAAAGGAAATTTGGAATTTGGTTTTTGTCTTGGGCGTATTTTTCGGGGGTATCATTGCAACTCAATTCTTGGCGAATCCCGATACCATCGTAATTTCGGAGAAAACCATTTCCGACTTACAAGCACTTGGTATTCAAGACTTTTCAGGATTGATGCCCGCCGATTTATTTGCACTCGAAAACATTCTTTCACTTAAAGGTTTCATTTTCTTTGTGTTGGGCGGTTTTATGGTAGGTTTCGGAACACGTTGGGCAGGTGGCTGTACTTCGGGCCATGCCATTATGGGATTGTCTAATTTACAAATCCCCTCGTTGATTGCCACTTGCTGTTTTATGGTGGGAGGCTTTGCTATGACGCACCTACTCATGCCTTTCATTTTCAAACTTTTCTAATTTCTTAAACGAATCCAACAATGAAAAATTTACAAGATAATATAGCCCTCGAACCCGTCGAAGAATTTGTATGCGACGCTCCCAACGACATGACCAAAAATGAGGGATTGGTTGGTAACCTCAAATATTTAATCGTGGGCGTCATGTTCGGCATCGTATTTGTCAAGGCCGAAATTATTTCTTGGTTTCGCATCCAAGAAATGTTTCGCCTCCACAGTTTCCACATGTACGGCGTCATTGGGTCGGCGGTAGTGGTAGGGATGATTTCGGTATTTCTCATCAAAAAATTCAACATCAAAACCATTACGGGCGAAGTAGTGCAGTTTCACCCCAAGAAATTCCAAAAAGGTCAAGTTTACGGTGGACTCTTGTTCGGTTTGGGATGGGCCATTACAGGTGCTTGCCCTGGCCCCTTGTTTGCCCAGATTGGTAGTGGCTTTGTAGCCGTTATCGTTACTTTGCTGAGTGCCATTGCGGGAACATGGGTCTATGGTTTGTTAAGAGATAAACTGCCCAACTAAGTCGTATGCTAAAAGGGACCAAATTGTACAGTATTCTCTTCAATAAATGTCCACGTTGCCACGAAGGGGATTTTTTTGAAACTCGCAGTGCATACAATCTCAAGAAGTTTGATAAAATGCACAAACAATGTTCCCACTGTGGCGAAGACTTTGAACGTGAGCCAGGTTTTTATTTTGGGGCAATGTACATCAGCTATGCGTTGTACGTGGCTCTTATCATAACAAGTTTTGTGGGTTTTGTAGTGATTTTAGACGGGGATGAAATCCGACTACTGTATTTTCTAATTCCTACTTTAGTTCTTGTAATGCCTTTGTTTTTTAGATTGGGGCGTAGGGTATGGATAAACATTTTCGTAAAATACCAGCCCAAAAAAGCAGGCTTAAAGATAAAAAGCTTAGAAAAAGAAAATAAAATCTCGGTCGTGTAACATTTGTTACAGAAAAAGGAAGGTGAATGTGCCAATTTTGGGGACACATTAACCTTCCTTTTTTCAAATGAGTACACATTATCAAACACTGATTATAGGCGGCGGCAACGCAGGTCTTTCGGCTGCCTCACAACTGTTACATAAAAATCCGTCCCTCCAAATTGGCATCATTGAGCCTTCCGAAAAACACTACTACCAGCCTGCGTGGACCCTTGTGGGCGCAGGAGAATTTGATATAGAAGACACCGAAAAGTCAGAAGCTGATTTCATTCCCAAAGGAACTACTTGGATCAAAGACGCAGTAGCCACTTTTCAGCCCGAGCAAAATCAAGTCACTTGTACTAGTGGCGCCCAATACACCTACGATACCATGATTGTCGCCCCTGGTATTCAGCTGGATTGGGGAAAAATAAAAGGTCTGAAAGAGAATATGGGTAAACACAATGTTACCAGCAATTACTCCTTTGACGTCGCACCTTATACTTGGGAGTTGATTAAAAATTTTAAGGGCGGCACTGCTGTTTTTACCAATCCCTCTACCCCCATCAAATGCGGGGGTGCTCCTCACAAAATCATGTATTTAGCTTGTGATTATTGGCGCAAAAAAGGCATTTTAGACCAATGTGAGGTGCATTACATCTCAGGGGCAAGCATGATATTTGGGGTGAAAGAATACGCAGCCACGCTCAAGGAAGTAGTTGCCAAAAATAACATCCACGTTCATTTTTTGAGTAATGCAGTAGAAATTGATGGCGAAAACCAAACCATCTTGTTTGAAACCAAAGAATCGGTAGATAATTTAAAAAGCAACCTCTCCAACCTGCAAGCGGGCTGTTATGGTATCAATGAAACCAACGATGCGGGAATTTCAAAAGTAAGCATGAAGTTTGATTTCTGCCATGCCGTACCGCCCCAATCGGCCCCTGATTTTATCAAAAAAAGTCCACTGGCCGATGCCAATAATGCTTTGGGATACGTGGAAATCAATAAAGATACGTGGAAATCAATAAAAATACCATGCAACACAGCCGCTACCCCAATATTTTTGCCTGCGGAGATTGTACCAATGCCCCTTGTAGCAAAACGGGGGCGGCGATTCGCAAACAAGTACCCGTAGTGGTCAGCAATTTGCTATCGTACCTAAAAAAACAAAAAGTAGAAGCACAATACGACGGATACAGCGCCTGCCCGATTCCGACCCAATACGGAAAACTCATGCTGGCCGAATTTGACTATTCTAATACGCCAAAAATGACGTTTCCTTTCGACCAAGCCGTACCGCGATGGAGCATGTGGCTTCTCAAAAAATACGTTTTACCTTGGCTATACTGGAACCGTATTTTGACGGGAAAAGCGTAGTCATTGCACAATAGTGAGAAAGTAGAGTAAAAGGTTTAGACTAATCAAAATCCACAGTTTAGATTAAATTGTGGATTTTTTATGTTATTTTGTCATAAACTCCCATTGTATTTCTTTCGCATAGCCAAAAGGTTTACCAGCAGTCGGATTGAGCGATTCTCCTTTGAGTCTCCCGTTAGCGTCTTTATTAACCGATAGTTTGGTGAAGGAATAAGCCCCATTTTCGTAATCAAATGTTCGTCCGTCGTCGTCATACAGCTGAAAACTACCCGAAATAGTGCCATAATGCCGTACCTGTAAAGGTAAAATTTCGCCTACTTTCGGAGCTTGCCTGCGGGCAGATACCATCGGAATAATCCCCCCATCTTTCACAAACAACGGAATTTTATCCAGCGCAGGGGTAACCGTTATCATTTGGTTTTCTCCCACCAATTCCCCCGTATAAAAATCGTACCACTTGCCTTGGGGGAGATATACTTCGCGGCTTTTTTCACCCGCAAACATGGGCGCGACCAGCAAATAATCGCCCATCATATACTGGTCTTTTATATCTTTTTTAACGCTCATCGCGTAAGGATTGACCGTAGCGTCCAGTTTCCCTTCTTCCGAAACCGACTTAAAACCAAAACCTTCGACAAGGTTCATCGCCCGAAAAGGCGGCTTTCCTTCAAAGTGATATTGGGCAAAGGTGCTATAAAGATACGGCAGTAATTGCATCCGCAAATTAGCCACGTCACTTACCGCTTTTTCTACTTCGGGAAAAGACCACGGTTTGGTACCATCAGCCCAAGCATTGAGCATGGCCATGGGCGAAAAACAAACCGATTGCATCCGCCGAACCCACTCTTCGGCAGTCTTGGAAGCCCGCACTTCGGGTGTCCACAATACTCCAATGAAACTACTATTGACCAAAGCCGTAATAAAATCGTTGTGGCTGTAATAATCGTTGTAAATCACGTAAGGAAAATGGCTCGCGCCTGCGTTGGAGGCTCGTACCAGCCCATAGGTACGTTCCCGTCATATTTTGCACCATCAAGCCGTAAGTTTGTCGCATTTGTTCGGCACTTACGCCCGATGGAAAAGTAGCTACGTCGGGCCATACCCAATTATCGTAGCCATCCACTTCGTCAATTTTATACCCTCCTACCCCAATGCTAAGGTGGTTTTTCATAAAATGTTCTTTGAACAATTGGCGGGCTTGAGGAAGGGTAAAATCAGGGAGTATTCCGTTCCAAACCGTATGCGAACCCGATAGTTTTTTGATTTTTGGGAACAGCGACCCCACGGGCGAAACGTACGGATTAAGCCAAAGATTGGCACTAATACCTTTTTGAGCCAGCGTTTCTAAAAAGCCTTTTGGGTCAGGAAAACGCGTCTTTTCCCATTCAAACGTACAAGGATAAGCCATACTATGCCAGCCAGGTTCTACCCCTATAAAATCCAGCGGAAAATGATGCTCCTCAAAGCTCTTCACCTCTTTCAAAATATCGTCTTGGGAGTATAGCGTCGGTACACGCTGCGTAAAACCAAGCCCCCACTTGGGCGGCAAATACCCTCCTCCATTCATCAAGTTATAGCGTTGTACTACATTCATGGGTGTAGGGCCGCCAAAGACGTAAATAGTTGCTCCCTCGGCAGGTACTAAAATCTCAACAGCATCCGAGTACGGTTGCGCTTGCCATTGCTTATCGGTGTTACGATCCCGTAAAACGGGCGGATTCTTGGCATCGGTGCGCACCGCCGTACCTGCATAAATGGTGATGTATCTGGCGACGTCAATCAAGACACCGTATCCTTTAGACGACACATAAAATGGAACAGGGGCATGGGTGCGGCCATTGTCTTTGCCACCGTAATGGTCCACGTGTAGGTTTAAAATTCGCCCTCTTTGATTGACCGTTTGAAAATTGAGTCCTAAGCCGAACAACTGTTCTTCTTGACTTAACGGAAAACGCAGGTAGGTTTTGTGGTCAATTACTTTGACATCAATATCGGCTTTTGACAGCGGAAATACCGCCTTTGGTAAACTTCCAAGTGCTTTGAGGTTGGGTTTTGCTCCTGCAGCACTCAACAGACTTATCTTTTCGGGTTTTCCTACGGTTGCCTTCCAAACCCCAGGGTGTAACTCTTGCCACTGTATGGTAGATTGAGAAAACGAGCGAATACTGAGTAAGGTAATTAGTAAAAGTGCAACGGTTTTGGTAGTCATAAGCTTTTGCCATTTTTGTACAAAAGCACAAACAGTGCCCCAATATATGGTACTATTTGCATTTTTTTTCTCCGAAAACATTCCGAAAGGCTACAATGCCTCCCGTCAAGTTTTTCAAATTAGCAAAGCCATATTTTTCTTTTAATTGCTGAATCCCTTTTTGGCTTCTCATTCCACTCTGACAGTGAATCACTACCATTTTTTCTCGACTAATCTTGTCCACAAAATCACCTAAACGGGTCAGAGGCATCAATTCTGCCCCTAAATTATCTATGGCAAACTCCTGAGGTTCACGTACATCAATAAGCTGAAAGTCCACACCTGAATGTAACATCTCCACCAACTCTTCTGGACTCATCTCCTCCTCTATCATCGCAGACTTCACCCCACAAAAATCCTCATAATCAATCAATGCTATAATTTTTGAGCGTTCAAATGTTCGTGGTATTCGGATGATGCGGGTAGTAAGGGTAAGCGCATCCATCACAAACAATTTCCCGATCAAAGGTTCGCCAATACCCGCCAACAATTTAATGGCTTCATTGGCCTGTAAACAACCAATAATACCTGGCAGTACGCCCAATACGCCTGCTTCGGCGCAGTTGGGAGCAAGTTCGGGTGGTGGCGGGGTCGGAAACAAATCCCGATAATTGGGGCCATTTTGGTAATTAAAAATCGCTACTTGTCCTTCAAAGCGGTATATCGCACCATAAATCAATGGTTTGTTTAATAACACGCAAGCGTCATTGACCAAATAACGCGTCGGAAAGTTGTCAGAGCCATCAATAACGAGGTCGTAATCCTGCAAAATTTGGAGGGCATTTTGAGAATTAAGTTGCTCAAAATAAGGCACTATCCGCACGTAAGGATTGAGCGACTGAAGACGTTTGGCAGTTTCTTCTACTTTTGGTTTGCCCACCGATTCTGTCCCGTACAACACCTGTCTTTGAAGGTTGCTTTCGTCCACGCGGTCGCCATCCACTACGCCAATCGTGCCCACGCCCGCCGCTGCCAAATACAACAAAATAGGACTCCCCAGCCCGCCACAACCTACCACCAACACGCGTGCCGCTTTCAGCTTCAATTGACCTTCGGTGCCAAATTCTGGAATCAACAGGTGGCGACTGTATCGGCGTATTTCTTCGGGCGACAACATCTTTTGTTAAAATTTGTTAATAAGTAGTTAAACCTTTCTATGGATGTACGCTCTAAGCCTACGTAATCCCATTACAATGATGACCAAAAACAGTCACAAAACAAATGTTAAACCCTAAAACAAAAGTTCCATGAAACTCAAAATGAATTGGAGAACCATTGTATCGGCAGGTATGATTGCCTGCACAATGATTGCTTGCAATCAAGACAACAACACCCTAATCAGAAAACCGAAAACACACTGGCTGAAGACAACCAATCCATTGTGGATGAAACCGAAGCGGTGTTTACGTACAACGAAGACTTATTTGGTGGTTTTTCAAACTTACGGGAATCGGGCGAAATGGGTACCGATAGCGCAGATATAGTAACATGGGCAAACGCCCCTCAAGCGACAAGTGCGCCACCATTACCTGTACCGAGTCAAATGGTATTATCACCGTAGTAGTTGACTAAGGCTGCCAAAGAATGAAGGGCGAAAAGTGGGCGGTAAAATGACCATCCAAATGCCCCTCAGACCTGGCCGAGATGCTACGGGGCTGTTTACGCAAACAATCACTTACGAAAATTTCCAACGGGGTGCTCGCACCATCACAGGAAAACACACGGTCAACTTAGTACTCGAAAATGGTCGTATGGTCACCAAAGAAAATTTTACCGAGACCACCATCACCACCGAAGATGGGAAAACCATCAAGTTTAGCAGTACTAAAACTCGCAAGACCGATGCCAAAGGGACTCCACTCAATGTAACCGACGACGAAATTCTCATTACGGGTAGCACTACCGCCACAGGTAGCGACGGTACAACCTTCAAATCAACCATCACCAAAGCCATTACTATCAAAGTAGCTTGCCGAGGCGGCAGCAATGGATTCCCCGTGGCAGGAACCATCGAAATTGAACGCCCAAGCCAGCCCAAAACCGTGGTAGATTATGGCGATGGCACTTGCGACCGCACCTATACCGTTACGGTCAATGGAAAAACAGAAACGAAGACTCGAAAATAAACGCATCATCGTTCTATGAGAACCTACGCTCCAATTGCCGTTGCTTTTGGAGCGTTTTTGTTCTCCATTTTTGTAAGCCTACACACCCTAAAAGAATAAATTGGAGTCCATTCAAAGCAATGCTTTCACCAAAGCAAGTTTATTGTTTGCAGAAAAAGCATTACTTTTACGGCCTCATTACAGAAAATAAACACGGAAAAATCATTCGCTTAATGAATATGGAATTGTTGAAAGAGATTGCCAATTTCTCGGGAAAGTCGGGGTTGTATCGTATCCTAAAACCAGGACGCGGAGGAGTAATCGTAGAAAGTTTGGACGGGAAGCGCGAAAAGTCAATGATTGGAGCTTCGGCAAGGGTGTCAGTATTGAAAGACATTTCAATTTTTATGGCTGACGATGACAAAGCCACACCACTCGCAACCGTATTTGCAAACATTCACAGCAAATACAAAGACCAAAATTTAGATCCAAAATCAATGTCAGACTACCAATTGGTGGACTTTATGACTGAGATTTTGCCTGGCTACGACACCGACAAAGTCTATCTTTCGGATATTCGTAAAATTATTTCTTGGTATAATATCCTGACGGTTCAAGTACCCGAAATATTTGACCAAGCTGCCGAAGAACCAGCCGAAGAAGAGCAAGCTTCTGCAGAAGAAGAAACCAAATGATTTGAACCAAAAGCACTTTTTACCAAGCCGTGACCTTACATCACGGCTTTTTTTCTGTATAGCATGTCTTTTTTTCTTCATCTTTTGCTAAACATGGGACCCCGTTACGTGTGGTTTAGGCTAACGTACGAAATCCGCCGTCGAATGGGTTGGCTAAAGGCAAAATTCCCGACCCATCCTGCTTCCATCCCATTTATTACCCTAAAAGAATGGAAGCAATTGCCCGCAAAATTTTTCTTTGAACACCGCGAAGCATTACAACCTATGGCT
Source organism: Runella sp. (assembly GCA_044228585.1). Classification (GTDB taxonomy): domain Bacteria; phylum Bacteroidota; class Bacteroidia; order Cytophagales; family Spirosomataceae; genus Runella. Next base: position 17,141 of record JBGAUP010000034.1, read on the forward strand.
TCGCCTTTATCAGCCCATAATAATTACGCTGCATTAAGACAACAAATCGAGGAATATAGAAAAGGTAACCTTCCCTTTTTCAGCGCGAAATACTACCATATCACCGACTGGCTCACCAATCCTTCCAATGGGTATCGGTACGACGCTACCAAGCATTGGACTGACATCCCTGACTTTTCGCCCGTAGCAGGCGATATTAAATATGTTTGGGAAAAATCTCGTTTTGCTTTCTTATACCCCCTCATTCGCTACGATTATCATACAGGCGAGGATGTGTCTGAAATGGTTTTTAGTGAAATAGACAGTTGGATGGTAGCCAACCCCATCAACTGCGGCCCCAATTGGCGGTGTAGTCAAGAAATCTCTTTGCGCGTTCTCAACTGGACGTTTGCGCTGAATTATTATAAAAATGCGCCCGCCCTTACCGACCTACGCTTCCAGAAAATTATCCATTTTATGTATTGGCAAATGCGCCACGTAGAAGCCAATATTCATTTTTCGCGCATTGCCGTCCGAAACAATCACGCCATTACCGAAACCCTGACGCTGTATTTAGTGGGCTTGCTTTATCCGTTTTTTCCAGAAGCCAATCGTTGGAAAAACCGTGGCAAAAAGTGGTTTGAGGAAGAAATCGCTTATCAGATTTACGAGGATGGGACTTTCCTCCAATTTTCTATGAATTACCACCGAGTGGTCATTCAATTACTTACTTGGGCGATTCGCCTGTCAGAACTCAATGAAGCGCGTTTTTCTGAAACGGTTTATGAACACGCCCGCAAATCGCTGGCGTTTCTAAGGGCATGTCAAGACCCAAAAACAGGTTGGCTTCCCAACTACGGCAACAACGACGGGGCCTTGTTTTTTCCACTCAACGATGCTCACTACCGCGACTATCGCCCCCAACTCTCGGCATTGGAGGCGGCTTTAGGCATAAAAAGCGCAACCTCTGAGGATAATCTCTGGTATGGAATGACCTTAAACGCAACACCTACAAACCAACCAACCGTTGCCACAGCCGTACCACACACCTTTTCAAACGGAGGCTATTTTACGCTAAAAGATACCGACACCCTGACATTCATTAGATGCGGTGCCTACAAAGACCGTCCCTTCCAAGCGGATAATCTTCACTTGGACCTTTGGGTCAATGGCGAAAACATCCTGCGCGATGCGGGTTCGTATCTTTACAATACCGACGAAAAATGGGTAACGTATTTTGCGGGTACAGCTTCGCACAATACGGTCATGCTCAGCGATTTCGACCAAATGCGAAAAGGCCCTCGCTTTGTGTGGTACGATTGGATGAAAGAGGCTACGGGACAATGGACGGAGTGCAAAAGTGCCTTTATTTTTGAAGGCAAAATTTGTGCTTTTGCCCAAGTAGAAAAAAATATTTATCACCGTCGAAAAGTAACGAAAATCAAAAAGCGAAATGAATGGATAATAGAAGACTGGCTCGACAATGCCCCTAAAGGTTTATCCATGCACCAAATTTGGCATCCTTCCGATACCTTTTCTGCTCATTTTTCTATTCAGGCTTTCGACCAAAATGGCAACGAACTTCCTCTAAACATAACCGAAGGGTGGTATTCGGGTTTGTATGGCATCAAAGAACCCGCGCCAAGATGGGTTTTTACTACTTCTGAATACTACCTAAAAACCAAGATACACGAAACAAAAACCCCGACAAGTCTTTAACGACTTATCGGGGCTGTGTTATTCTGTTTGGAACAGAAAAATATTACTCCTCTGTTTCAACTGCCATATCAGCGGCTTTCTTAAACATATCTACAACCAAAGAAATACGGAAAGTATTTGCCAATGGACTGCCTTGTTTTTGCGGCATCAAGTAAGCAAAATCTATTCCATAACGCTGCTGTACCCGCGCTCCAAAACCTACGGTAAAATACTTGCGGTCGCCTTTGGTTTTGGCTTCGTTGAAATAGCCCAAACGCACTGCGAATACCTCATTATACCAATATTCTACCCCCGTCGAAATCATAAATTCGCGGAGTTCTTCGCTGGCACCACCTGGCGCGTCAGTCAATGAACTAAACATCGCAGAAATTGTCCCGCGGTTGGGGTCTTTCCCACTGGTAATCACTCCTGCTGCGTTGCGAATAGGCGGCGTTGGCACCAATAATTTATTAAAATCGAGGGCAAAAGTAATTTTATTGTACGGGTCAATATGGCGCGTCGCAGCTCCTCCAAATTTCAAAGTAGTAGGAATAAAACCGCTTTCATTTCCTCCGTAATTGACTTTTCCACCAATATTTTGAATCATAAATCCAAAAGCATGATTCCAGCCTTTACCTGTTCCTTCATCAATATTTTCGGTTTGATAAAACCCGCTCAAGTCACCAGCCGCAGTGGTACCCGCCTTGAGTGCCGAGCCGCCCATCACTTGCACACCACCACCCAGGTTAGAATTGATGTATTTCAAGTTCAAGCCCATCGAAAACTTATCGGTCAGTTTGCGAGAATACGCCACCGAAGCATAAAATTCATTTGAATAATAATCACCAAGTAATGTTCCAAAGGCATTACGAGCCTGAAACAAACCGTGGTCAAAATACATTAAGCTGACCCCAACTGCCTGATTTTTCCCTAATTTCTTAAAACCTGACAAATAAGCAAAGTACATATCTTCGGTGATATTGCGAAGCCAAGGAGTGTACGAAAAGGATACACCATAACTTTTGGAAGCTTGGGCCAATTTGGCTGCGCCCCAATACATTGAGTTAGCATCTGGACTTAGCGCTGCGCCTGCATCACCCAAAGCGGCACTGCGGGCATCAGGCGTAAAGGCTGCAAAAGGAACCGATGCGATTACGGGACGTAATCCCAAGCTATCTTGTCCGCTGGATGTAACTTGTGCTGATACGATGAAAGAAGTACAAAAACCCACCAAAGTGAAGACGGGAGAAATTTTTCTTATCATAAGGAAGTTGAAAAAATGTGACTGTGTCAAAAGAGGTCTTTTTAAAAACACGCAAAGATAGTAATTAGTATTTTCAAAATCTATTTTGGTTTTACTAACTTACCGCTCACAATCTGAGCGTGTTGACGAGTAAGCGAGTGTACGAGTACCCTATAAATATACGTTCCTGGGGGAGCAACTTGGTAAAAATGATTGGTTCCGTCCCAAGTAAATACTTCTACGATTTTATCTGAGTTATAAATGAGTTGCGTTTGAGTACGAATGATTTTACCAACTAAATCAAAAATTTGGGTCTGTATTTCTACGTCTTCACCTTCATTTGTCAATTCAACCTGCAAATTGACTTGTTCTACAAAAGGATTGGGATAGGCAACGAGACTTTTAACTAATGTCACTTGATTTCCCACTCTAAATCTTAACGTCCCTTCAGTTAGATTATTATACGTATCCGCAATTTTCAGCTTTAGTACGTATTCACCTTCGGGAAGTTTGTGAAATGGGAATCGTACTATGCCGCTTCGATAATCATCTTCGTCGGCCAAAAAATAATCGTTTACTACTACCGAAAACGTATCGTTCAATGTCAACCTCATCTCTTGAAGAAGATTAAGGCCATTTTCGTCGCTCAATTTCGCAATCAACAGCGGACTATCTTCTACTTCGCTACCATCCACAAAAGCCTCGTTGTTTAGATACATTTGGAGTATCGGAGGTTTAACGTCATTCGTCACTATTTCTGCTCCCCCTACTAAAATTTGGTTATTTCCCCCTGCGGCATCGGCCAAACTGTCATTTCTGACGGCATATACCTGCATCAATCCATTTCCAAGTTTAGCATCTATATTTTTAGGGACTACAAACTGTCCCGTAAACTTTCCTCCTTCGACACGTACCTGACCTTCAAAAACCTTGCTCTGGTATTCTCCATAGTTCATTTTCGAGCCTTCACTTCCGAGGGTAGCCAGCTGTTTTTCTTTGTCATACACCGTCACAATGGCCTTACCATTAAAATCAGTCACTAATTTTTCGGACTGTTTTATCTCTCCAGAAAATCGTACTAAACGCCCTGCTTTTAGGGTATCAGCCGTTGAAACCACTACTTGATAATCGGGGTAATTGAGTCGTAGCGATGGGTCGCCAAGTAAAGTAAAGTTACGGTTAAAAACGCTGCTAAAGCTATTGTTTTTGGTAACGCGCATCAAGTCACCAAGTCGAGTCAGTTGGTTGTTTTGAGTTTGAAAAGCTGCGCGGTAAAAGGCTTCATTCAACAGAAAATTGGTACTTGCATAGACGGGGCGAGCGGTCGTAAGCATGGCAATCGCTCCTCCTCGTGGACTCAGTACGGCAATTTCTGCCCCCGAGGCTTCGGCAGGATTGTCATAACGGCCAAACTCACAAGTCGCCGTAATGATAAGCGGCATATTGTCCAGATTACGCCAATTGAGTAAGTTTTGCAACGTCACAATCTGTTCGTCAGCCCAAATAGACGTACCACCGTGTCCAGTATAATTCATCATCAAAACCCCTTCATCCACAAAACGATCAACGGCTCGACTTACCTCTGGTGCACGAACGGGGGTGCCAATCTGCGGAAAGGCGTCTATGTAAATCTTTCGTAAATCGTAGGTAGGCGTGGCTTTTGCCACAATTTTGGACAAATTATCCGCATCTTGTTGGTGCAAATTTCCGTCGCCGTCATCCGCAATAAAGGCGATTTTTTGCCGCCACTTTCCCCTGGAGCGTTTGGTATTATAACGCATCAACTTATTCACCACTGCCTCGGCCTCCAAAACGCTTTTGACGGGCAAACGCCCTACCCCAATATCAAGCGTGTGATTTCCACTATAATCTTCGAGCCATTCTCCATCGTCTTTTTTGAGAAACCCGAAATAATCATCCGACGAAAAACTCAGCACAGGATGCGCCGATTCTCGACTTTCGTAAGATGGCACAAATAAGCTCATTTCAAAGGGAGAAAGTGCCTTCAGGTTGTTTTTGTAGTCGTAGGTGGCATCCCCAAAAAGCAACAAGTATTTGAGTTGATTGGGCTGACGGTCGTTCAGGTACTTAGCCAAATCTCGAATCGCCGTAGGGTCGGGCTGCCCTGAGCCAAACTCATTATAAATCTGCGTAGTAGTCACTACGGCCACTTCCAAGCCATCGTTTTGTCGTCGAAAATCAGCCAATCTCTGCGCCTGTTTTTGCCAAAGAGGAGGAGTAACAATCAATAAGTGAGGGGTAGCAATGGCCCTTATATTCTGATTAAGAAGGGGCTGAACCGAAACAGGCACTTGCAATTGATTTTCTAAAAACACCACAAAACGTTTGAATTTTTTCCCTTCTACGCCAAAAGTAGCGTCGGTGCCATTCAAGCGATACGCCTGAGACAATGGACGCAATGGATTGGAAATATCCCACAATTGCATTTGAGCGTTGGCTTGCCCAATCACATAGCGGACGGAGTCTTGGTTAAGAGAGCTAATGTTCTGAAAAATAATCTGCTGCTCAAACAAGCGCAAATTTCGCTGCACCTGTAAGCCCAAAAAATCCAAATATCCATCGGCGTTTGCTTGACCTGCTTTGTCAAAATTAAAAGTCATCGTTACTCGATTGGAGGCATTCGTCAGTTTTCCATCGTACGATTTTTGCGTGCGTTGTCCTTTAGAATCATACCTATAAGTGGTGACTGCCCCCATCGTTTGTTCGCCTAACGCCTGCCCGTTGACACTCACTGAAAACTTGGTGGTCACTTGTGCAGCGGCAACGGTTGCTACTGTCAGTTTAAACGGGCTATCAGGAATCAGTCCGTTGAAATCGGCCGTAAACTCTTGGCGCGTTTGTGTCCCGAAATACTCTCCCCACCATTCTCGACCCGACTGAACTCGATTGTAATTTTCGCTTTCGCGAAACACGTAATCGTCGAACGTAGTGAGCAATGCTCCTGTATTCCCCGACTTTTGGGTTTGGATACGCAAGCCCGCTCGCGAGCCTATTTGCAGAAAATAAAAAGTAGTATCGCTGTAAAAATTCAGTTGATGTTCAAGACGTCGCTCGGCAGCATTATAGCTAATTTGGTGAGGACTTTGCCCAAAAAACCACAGCACATCTCCATCATCAAATCTTCCGTCGGCCTCGCCTTTTACCAAGATTGCATTTTCGATTAAGTCGGCAGCACGCGGTATCGAATTTGACTGAGGCAGCATCGCCCCACCATTGCCATAGAGTCGTAGGTTTTGGGGGTTGATTTCGGAAAGATTCAGCCCCATTTTTTTCAAAAAAGCAGCATCAAGCCGATAAACGCCCGTTTGCGTAATGCCGATTTTAAACCAACGACCTTCGGAAAGAACAGAGTTTTGGGCTAAAACAAAATGATCACTGAAAATCAAAAAACAAAAGACCAATCGAGAAACTCGGATTGTCATGCTGTAAGCCTCTAAAGCGCGACGGAGATATTTCCAATATGACAAAATGTATTTTTTCACCCGTAGTTGTTATTTATCAACCTTTACAGGGTTTTGAACCCTGTAAAGGTTTGTCACAGTTTCTCTACCCACGCATGAGCGGCTACTAAGTATTTTTTCTGCGAAGCCTTTTCTGTACAAACGATGCGCGTACGGCGTTGCGTACCTCGCACAAAAACTTTTTGATTCAACCGAAACACCTGTCCTTCGGATAACTCACTCACCATCACCAAATCTGTTTGTGGGGCATCAATCGTTTTGAGGGCTTGCATCAAAGGAAGATGAGTACCCGTAGAAGCGGTCGGATTTTGGGCGTAGTCTAATAATGGTTTTAAGACCAATACTGGAAAATTAGCTTCGTTCATGACGGGCAAAAGCAACGCCCGAAAGTGCGTTTTCCAAGCATTGCCGTGAGGTGGCTGACGGCGTTTATACTGACGATATACTTCTAAGTGAGCTACTTCGTGCAAGTAAGTAATTAAAAAATTATACGGGTTAAGGTTAATATTGACCGTAATTCGCTCACGTTGGGAGGGCTTTGCCGTAAAATCTCCCAAACGCGTACGACGAGGGCGAATCGCCACAAAATCAAACTGATAACGCTCCCATAAACTATAACAGTAAGCCACTGAAGGGGCTGGAACGTGCTGTTCCAAAATGTTTCGCATCGCAATTCTCGCTTCCACCGATAATTTGTTGGTTAAACTGACAACAATCAAACGCTAAATTCTGCATTTTTGTCCAACGAACCAAGAGTCATTATTTTTCGTTGGAATCTAAAAATAACTTTTCTAAAATGATACCTAAGCCAATCAAAGTTCGTAGCTTAGAAAAGTACAAGCTCGAACTTACTTATTCTGATGGAACAGTAGGTACAATTGATTTATCTCATTTGGCCAATAAAGGAGTATTTTCAATATGGGAGGATGCTGATACTTTTGATAGGGTACACATTGATGCCGAAACAAACGCTATCGCTTGGAACAAAGACGTTGATTTGTGTCCCGATACTTTATTTTTTAGGTTAAAAAATACAACATTCAATCAGTGGAAAGAAACTCAGTCAGCTCATGCCTACCATTAGTCGCTTCTTCGGAATTTTAATACAAATCAGCTAAAATTAACAAAATCAACTCAGTACATATTATGAACCACGGACAAGAATTTAGAAAGTACGCAGTAAAACACCTCGGTATGAACGGCCTCACGGTAGATGGATACATGAACCACACCGTTGAAAACATGACGCGGGCGATCATCGAAGAACGCCCTATGAATTTTCGGGAAGTAGATGTATTTTCGCGCCTTATGGCCGACCGAATTATCTTTTTTGGAATGCCCGTTGACGACCAAATCGCCAATATCGTAGTAGCTCAGTTATTATTTTTGGAATCAGCCGACCCGAAGAAAGATATTTTGATGTACATCAACAGCCCTGGCGGCTCTGTATACGCGGGTATGGGAATTTATGACACCATGCAGTACGTACGTCCTGATGTAGCTACGGTATGTACCAGCTTGGCGGCTTCGATGGGAGCGGTGTTGTTGGCAGGCGGTGCAGCAGGTAAGCGAGCGGCGCTTCCCCACGCCCGTATTATGATTCACCAACCCTCTGGAGGGGCGCAAGGTCAGTCAACCGATATTGAAATTACCGCCCGCGAAATCGTAAAACTACGCGAAGAACTGTACGAAATTTTGGCACACCACACTGGACAAACCATTGAAAAAATCGAAGCAGATTCAGACCGTGATAAGTGGATGCGCGCCATCGAAGCCAAAGAATATGGCTTGATTGACGAAGTATTGACTCGCGAAAAGTAGTTTACAGTTTACAATAAACGGTTTACAGTTGAAACAAGGCGTCAGTCGGATTGGACATCCCCGTTCAAAACCGACCGACGCCTTTGGTTTTTTCACTCCTGACTCCTAACTTCTCGCTCCTGACAGCTACCTTTGTACCATGCATCAGAATTATCATTTTTTACGGCATTTGGCCGCAGCACTCCGTCCGTTGACCGCTGGACTGAAGTTTATGGAGTGTTTTAGTCAGGAAAAAGACGAATTGGTGGTTATCTTGGCCCACGCCCGTGGCAAAAACAATTATTACCGCCCTTTCTTTATCCGCACCACCCTTCGCCCCGATTTTGCTTGTTTCAATTTTCCCGAAGAGTTTAATCGCGCTCGCCAAAACAGCGTTGATTTGTTTGAAAACCTCTATGATTTGGAGGTAATTGATGTACGACAATTTAAAAATGAGCGGGCCATTGGGTTGGTCTTAGAAAACAATTATACGTTGGTTTTTAAACTGTTTGGTAATCGTTCCAATGCCGTTTTGTTCCAAAACGATGAGGTAATAGACCTATTTCATAGCAAACTTGTTTCTGACAATCACCTACGTTTATCGCAACTCGACCGTGACATTGACCAAACTTGGGAAGCGTATCAGGCAGCAAACTACGACCACCGAAAAGTGTTTCCTACTTTTGGGAAGGAAGTGAATGCGTATTTGGAACAAGAGTTTACAGTTTACAATTTACAGTTTACAGTAAGGGATACCCAATTACAACAGATTGCTGAAAAACGTTGGCAAATCATTCAAGATACCTTAACGCTTCTTGAAAATCCTTCTTTTAAAATCAGTCTTTGGAATCAGCAACCTACCTTGACGTTGGTACCGCTGGGAGAGGTACTTCGGGAATACGCCGACCCCATTGCGGCCGTCAATGATTTCTACACCACTTACAATCGGATTGGGGTCATTGCCAAAGAAAAAGCCGAAGCAATTCGACTGTTACAAAAACGCATCCATCGCACCGAAAGTTATTTGGAAGATACATTCCAGAAGTTAGTGGGAATAGATGGTGAGGTGAAAAACGAAGAAATTGGGCACATTTTGATGGCAAATCTCCACCAAATCCCCGAACGAGCCGAGCGCGTGACGCTGTTTGATTTTTATCGAGACAAAGAGATTGAAATAAAATTAAAACCCGACCTCACCCCTCAACGAAACGCCGAAGTTTATTATCGTAAAGCCAAAAATGAACGGATTGAAATAGAAAAACTACAAGAGAATATTGCTTTGCGGGAGAGTGAACTGAAAGAGTTGAAAAATCATCTGCAAGAAATAGAGGCATTTGAATCGCTGAAACTATTACGTAAATACCTAAAAAACAACGCCTTACTCAGTGACACACCTATTTTATCACCTACCCAGCTTTTCAAACACACCGAATATGAAGGCTACGTCATTTTGATTGGTAAAAATGCCAAAAACAACGACCTCCTCACCAAAAAATACACCTACAAAGACGACCTTTGGCTACACGCCCGCGACGTGGCGGGCTCGCACGTAGTGGTCAAATACAAAGCAGGGAAAAAATTCCCCAATAGCGTGATTGAACGCGCCGCGCAACTCGCCGCCTGGTACTCCAAACGCCGCAACGAAACCCTCTGCCCCGTCATCGTCATTCCCAAAAAATTCGTCCGTAAACCCAAAGGACTACCCGAAGGCGAGGTGATTTTAGACAAAGAAGAAGTAGTGATGGTGGAGCCTAAAGGAATGTAAGGGCTACTTCAAAAAGGGGTAGAACAAAAACTGCTTGCTTTTATGAATCTTCATTTTTGAACAAAACTCGTCTTATCAATTTAGATGCCCCATCATCAAATCTATAATTAAGTTCCTGCTCTATTTCTACGCGTTTTTTTATTTGGAAAAGCACTTCTGAATGGTTAAAGTCAATTAAGAATGCCGTATCGTTTTTATCGAAAAGAGCAATTTGAAAGTCTGTTTCTAAATAGGCTTGTTGGGTATGGACTTCGCCTATATACTTCTCTAAGAACCGATTATCTGCAGAACTGATTTCAAACTCTGATTGCCGACCATACACTTCAATAGTTTCAATTTCTCTATCATTGTAAAATGAAAAACGATTTTCTTTGTAAAACTCTTGCTTCTGTAGCAAAACCACATTTTCCAATTTTTCTATGGCTATTTGATAGACATCGCCTGTACTGCCACAATCAAACCAAGTGTAGGTAAATTTTAAACCGAGTGTATTATCATAAAAAAGATAGAAATATTGCCCATAACATCCTATGATAGGATTTTCCAAGTTTGATACTGAACCTTGATAAGCATATATCTTCATCCAACTTTTTGTTCTATCAGTAAGGAGTTTCTTTAATTGTTGGATAGAGTTTTCATCTATGATATGGTTGATACTTAATTTCATAAGTGAATATAATTGAAAATTATGATAGAAGGTTGAGAATAACTTATACCCTCAACCTTCACGAAAAATTTAATTGTTAAATCTAATTTTAAAATTAAAACCATTTAAATTAAAATGAATAGTAGGGCTACCAGTAGTATTGGATTCTAAATAGAATTTTATCCATGAATTGCCATCAATGTCTATTTTCTGTTCAAGAGGATTTATTGGATTAGCACCTATCGAAAATGGTTTATCAGGAAATTGATTCTTTAGATTATTCCAAAAAGTAGCTCCAGTAATATTATCAATCTTTGCTCCAATTGAATTGTCAACCCACTTTATAGTATCGAAAAAACTCCCAGTATTATCTCGACAAGCTTTAATTATAGCATTAGTAGCCCAATCATAACTGCTTATTCTTGAAATGGCTTTATGTGCGTCATAAATAAAAGGAGCTACTTCAACAATTTTAGCAGCTATTTTTAACCCTTTGGTGGCAGGAACTAATTCAGCTATAACTCCTGCAATATTGATAGATGCGGTAACATAATCACCTGCCATAAATGATATGTATGCTTCGCCTAAATCCATGGGTATTGAGGCGTATGGTATAAACTCAGGAAAAGATTTACGCAAAGCATCCCATAATATCTCTCCAAATATTTTGAAATCAGGCAAAGTCATGGTAGGGTTTTGGTTTCTCATTTCAACCAAAACATGCTCTAAATTTTTTGCAATAGCTTGTCGTGCATTAATCAATATATCAATATCGCTTGGTGAGAGCATTTCTGGAGTGAACACCTCATTTCCTGTCCCCCCCCCTGTCTGATTTGACCATGACAAACCAACAAATCCACTTCCAAAATCCACTCCAGATGAGCTACCTCCACCGCATATAGTAATAATACTTGTGCCAGTTTTCTTAGCCCAAATGCCTCCTATATTTTTCACTTCTACGCAACTTCCTCCTGCACCACAACTTTGCTGTCCCCAACCCAAAGTTGCAGCCTCAATTTCATCAATAGGCTGCCACGATTCTACCACTGTTTCAAAACAATCTGCAAGCCGTGCATTTTTAATATTTACCACTCCATTCGTTTTGACTCCTATTTTATCTAACGCCTTTCCCTTTTGGTATCTCCAACCTTCAATAAAACTTTTTTCATCCATTGAATAAGTTAGAACCATACCGCTAAAATCTTTTCCTTTATTTTTAAAGTTTTTAGTTTTTCTATCTTGTTCATCACTAATAATAGTAATCACATATGACTGAACCTTACTATTCTTGTCTTTGTAGAATAGAAATTTCGATTCTGAATATAAATCATCCACGTTTTTTCTATTCAAAATTTTTTTTTCGTCATCATAAAGTGCAAGCCTTCTGTTATTATTATATAGAGCAGGAACTATAATTACAGGGTGACCATTAGTAAGTTGGTGTTGCTCTGCTTGTGACCATAAAGCTTGTCTGATAATTGATTTATCACCAACACCGCCTGCGCGCGCATTCGGAAACAAATTCTTGCTAAAAGAGTCATAGTGATGTTTGGCCTCTTCTAAAGTAATTAATAAGGTTTCATCCTTTGGATTAGGATAGAGCAATTCTAATGAATTGTTACTGCAAGAATAAAGTGTATTAGCCACTACTTAATCTGACAGTTGTGAGTTAACTTACAGTTTGCTGTGTGAAAAGAAAAACAGGTTCAATTCTTTTCTCCCAAGCTAATTTG
>JBGAUP010000035.1:0-32441 GCA_044228585.1 Runella sp.
TCAAACGATTATGACCAATTTTATGGGTCAAGTGTGGTAAAATGTAAGTCTCAAAATCTGATTCTGAAACATTCACAGGTAACTTATTCATAGGTTTTTTTATGATAAAGATACTTGAAATTCAACTAAACAACTTTAACTATTCAAAAACACTTTTCACTACTTGATGTCCACCGTTTTCTGTGTATTTTTCGGCTCGGTATTTATCCAATAATTCCATCGTTGGGCGGTCGTTGATGCTGAATAAAATAGCTCGTTCATCAGTATTATTGACGTGTTCGTGCAGTTTCCAGTTAGGTACTACAAAAAGGTCTCCTTGTTTCCAATCAAATCTTACACCATCAATTACGGAATAACCACTTCCTTCAAAAACAAAATAGACCGTACTACAAACTTCTCGGTGAGCTTGGGTATGCACACCAGGGCGAATCATTTGAATCCAACAGCTAAATGTTTTCATCACAGGATTACCTGTTAATGGATTGATGTATTCCAAAGCAATATCATCATGTGGGCACGAAGCTCCGCTTTTGGCCAAATCCAATAATGCTTGCTCGGTTTTAGCCCATTTGAAAGTACTGATAGGCGGATAAACAGGCTTCTCTCGTTCCCAAGCGGGTTTTAATGAGCCTGTACCATATTTCAAAACACTGTAATTTCTGACAGTATCTACCTCTTGCACGTCTTTGTGCATGGGTTCAAAGAAATTGGCATTCAGGTATTTAGTCAATGGAATATCCAAGCCATCTATCCAAATGGCTCTTTCGTCAGAGTCACTGCCGTGGTCGTGCCATAGCAGCGGTGGGTTAAGTACCAAATCTCCTTTTTCAAGATAAACCCTATCGCCTTCTACGGTGCTGTAGCTTCCCGCTCCATCTACAATAAACCGAATGGCTTGTGGCGTGTGTCGGTGGGCTGGGGCTACTTCTTTGCCATTGAGCCACTGCACTGCCATCCAAAGTGTTTCGGTCGCAAACGGCATTCCACCCAAACCTGGGTTTGCGAGAGCAATGGCTCGGCGGTCACCGCCACGGTCAAGGGTAATCAGTTTACCTGCCTCTTCTGCCAATTCGTACAATTTTTCCCATCTCCAAAGGAAAGGAATAGATTTTGGCTTTGGGTTATGCGGCATGATGTCGCCTTCCATTGTCCACAAGGGTTGGAGGCTGGCTTTGCGAAAGTTTTGGAGGAGGGTTTGTATGTTTTGGTCATCCATCGCTTAGTTTGTTTTGGTAGTAGGTACATTTCTATCAATAAAAAACTGGTCGCCTGTTCTGCAATACAATCCACCCTCCATTTTACCAATGGTTTTGTATAAATCGGTATCAATTTTAAAACCGGGTTTAATGATTTCATCAGCCACATGAATCAGCACCACTTGCCCAATAATGACAGTCGAACCATTTTGGCGGTCTCTGAAAGAATAATGATGTACCAATTTGCACTCAAAACTGATAAGACATTCCTTTACTCTTGGAGGTTTTACCAATACAGATTCTTGCGGAGTTAAGCCTGCAAATTCAAATTCATCTTCGTTAGGGGCTAATCGAGCGGAAGTTTGATTCATTTTTTCGGCCAAATCTTCCGTTACCATATTGACCACAAACTCGCCCGTTTCAAGCACATTTGCCGTGGTGTCTTTTTGGACGCCATTAGGGCTAATGGGTGCAAAAATGACATGCGGAGGGTCGTAACCTACCACATTAAAAAAAGAGAATGGAGCTAAATTCCGATCGCCTTTGGCATTAACACTCGATACCCAACCGATGGGGCGTGGTGTAACTGCCGCCGTTAAAACCTTATAAACATCTTGTATGTCGTGATTTTCAGGATAAATTTTCATATTTTCTGCTTATTTTATTTTCTTCAATTCTTCTTCTAATTCTTCAATACTTGGCAAATTGCTTTTGAAATTATCAGGCAAAAGTTCACTCAATCTGAACTCACTCACACCCATTGGTTTGTGAATATCTTGCAAGGCATATTCTACTTCAAGATTATCTTTCCCTCTGCATAGTAAAATACCGATGGTAGGATTTTCATCAGAACGTTTAAGCGTTCGGTCAATAAGCGTTAGATAAAAATTAAGTTTTCCTGCATATTCTGGCTCAAAATCTTTGTTTTTAAAGCTCAACTTCTACATAGCACCGCATCGGTATGTGATAAAGAGCAAGTCAATAAAATACCTTTTTCGTTGAGATGCAAAACTATTGTCGTCCGATAAATGCAGATCCTTTACCAAGTTCGATAAAAAACGTGTGATGTTTTGCGTTAGCTGTGTTTCAATATCCTCTTTACTTTTTGGCAGTCATGTTTACAAAATCAGATATAAGAGGTCTTTGAGTGTTTGTTGAGCCAAATCGGCATTTGGCAGTGGTAAAGTATTTGTAAAATTGTTGATGGCTTTCCCTTGCCTATTATATAAATCTGATTTTATTTGTAAAGCGAGTAAATCCATACTCCAGCCATTTTCAAGCGTTTGGTTTATATAAAATGAGGCTTCTTCAACTGTGTTTAATTTGGAAATAATTAATACAATATGTCGCCAAGGCAATTTTGCAGCGAAGCGTTGCAAATAGTCTGTTTCAAAATCTAATTTTCCAACGGAGCGTTGGAAAAAGTCAGACAAGCTAAAAAATTTATAAAAATTAACACAATTGTAGAGATTTGAAGTAGAAAACCCCGTCATTTCGGGAAATGCTATTTTCAAATCTCTCGACAAATTTTCTATCAAACCTTTTCCCCATTGTGCATTCTGTTGTTTTTCGTAAATATCTCTACCCAAATCCCAGTAAAACAAAATCAGTTCAGCATTAGCAGACAGCATAATTTTATACTGTGTGTGTTTTACACGCTCCTTAATGCTGTTGAGCCATTCTATATAAGATTGTTCGATATTCATTTCTCATTTCGATAGTCCACAAAAAACACTGCAAGGGCAGCTACAGCCGCCGCCAAAGCAAACGCAAAGAAATTTTGCTCAAAAGGTAATTGTAAGCTCACTAAAAAGCCTACCAACGTGGGTCCAATGATTGCCCCGATTCGGCCAATACCCGAAGCCCAACCAAAAGCGGTTGAACGCAACAAAGCAGGATAATACTGTGCCACCAACGTATTCATTACGATTTGATTACCTGAGGTAGTTGCTCCAGCCACGAACATCAATACATACAGTAAAAATGAAGTAGTATAGCCCAGCAAGGTAATGACAACAGCCGCAATGACGAAAAATGAGATGACAGTTTTGCGTAAATCATATTTATCGCCCAAGCGACCACCAATGATTGCTCCGAAAACTGCTCCAATGTTATAAACCAACAAAAAAGTAAGGCTCAGACCGAGATTATCTTTGTATTCGGGTTTCGCCATGATGAGTTTAGGCAGCCACGAGTTGATGCCGTAGATAACGAGCAAACAAGAGAAAAACGCAATCCAAAACATTAATGTACTCAGCAAACGCTTGTTTTTGAATAAATCAGCGACACTGGCTTGGTTTAATACGGTATTTGGAATTTCTAAAATTTCATCTTTTTTTAGTGAAAATGTACTGTCTATTTTGCTCAAAATGCCTTGTGCATCTGTACTTTTACCTTTTTTTATCAAGAAATTCATTGATTCAGGCAATGTTTTTATAATAAAAGGTAACAACAGAATAGGAATCATACCAAAGTAAAAAACGGCCTGCCAACCAAAATTTGGAATCAGGTACATACCCACCAACACCGATAATATTCCACCCGTAGCAATACCACTAAACATAATGGTTATCAGTGTATTACGAATGTTTTTTGGGGCATATTCTGCCATTAATGAAACCGCATTTGGCATCACACCACCTATGCCTAAACCTGCTATAAACCTAAAAATGGCGAACATCGTAGGCGATTGAGCAAAACCACAAAGCACCGTAAAGCCACTAAATAGCAAAATGCAAGTAATGATGGCACTTTTCGAGCCAATCCGATTGCCAATAGTGCCAAATAGAAACGCTCCGAACATCATTCCAAACAAAGCATAACTGGCTAAACTTCCTGCTTCAACAGGTGTGAGATTCCAAATCTTCATCAAGACTGGCAAAACAGTGCCATAAATGACCAAATCATATCCATCAAAAATGATGATGAAGCCAGTCCAAAATAAAATGGTTTTATGAAAACCACTAAACTTGGCATTGTCTAAAATATGCTGAACATTCACTTTTTGCATTTTGGTTGGCCGAGAATTAGGCAAATTTTAGTTTTAGCTAACAGCGTATTCATTTCGCAATAATCACTTCAATATCATTTTGTTTAAATAGCTGCAAATGATTGTCTTCAATGCCACTGTCGGTTATCAAATAATTGATAAGTGATAGCGCCCCTAAGCTGGCAAACGAACTTTTTCCCACTTTGGTAGAGTCGGCGACCAAATAGGTCGTTTCGGCAGCGTCAATCATGGCTTTTTTGACCACTAAGTCGCTGATACTCGGATAGGTTAAGCCTGCTTTGAGGGAAATTCCCGCCGTCGCTAAAAACAACTTTTGTACGTGAATTCCTTTAAAAAAATCGGCGGCTTTCTGTCCCGTTAGCGATAGAGTAGGGGGTTTAAACTCACCTCCAGTCAGGATTACCTCAATATTTTGTTCTGCCCCCAACATCAGCCCAATATTCATGGCATTGGTGATGACCGTCAAGCGGCGGTTGCCTCTGATTTTTTTGGCAATTTCGGTTGTCGTACTACCCGAATCCAGGATAATGGTATCACCGTTGTCAATATAGTCCAAGCAAGTAGCGGCGATGATTTCTTTTTTATCCATGTTTTCTTGGTGAATCAACGAAAATGAGTTGACCTGTTCGCGAACACTTTTGAGGTAAGCCCCCCCGTGTTCTCGCACCACAATTCCCTCTTTTTCTAACTTTTCGAGGTCTTGTCGTATGGTCACCTCGGTCACTTTAAACAAATGGGCTAAATCCACCACTTTTGCGGAGCCATCCTCGTACAACAGTTCTAATATTTTCTCTCTTCTTTGATTTGGAAGCATTTTCTTACTTTTTGAGACGATTGAACAGAATTGATTTCCCTCAAAGAAAAGAAATTAAAAGAAAACAAAAAATACCCTTTTGCTCAGCAGATACGCCTAAGTCCTAAAGTTGGGCGTATTATTGTTCGATAAACCCAAAACAATATTTTTGTTTTTTGCAAATTTCTAAATAAAACAAAAATAAAAGAAATAAAATCGAAAATTATTTTTCTTTTCAAAAAAGAATCCAATTATCTATTTATTGAACTATTTGAATATTTATTTTAGCAAAAAGTGTCCTTTTTTCAATAAAAAATGACTAAAATGTTTTAAAAAGGCGATTTTAACGGATTTTGAGGATTTTGCTATATTTTGCACTTTACCTATTTTTAGCTCTTAAAAACTTTCGTTTGTTTTTGTTTTCTCAGGACGGTTCAGGACGGAAAAGAGTTTGGTCTAATCTACTTTTGTTTCACTTTTTAGTGATTTTATAGTAACAATCCTACACAATCTTACCACCATGAACCTCCATCTACCATTTTTTTATCCTAATCCTCTAAAGTACTTTTCATTTGCTTTGTTTTTGTTTGGTTTCGCACAAGTTTTTGGGCAAAACAAACCCGTTACAGGTAAAATTACCGACGAAGCAGGCAAGCCTGTACCTGGGGTTTCGATTGTGGTAAAGTCAACCACCACAGGGACTATCTCAAACGCCGAAGGCGCTTACAGCCTTTCTGCTCCTGAAAACGCCATCTTGGTATTTAGCTCCGTAAGCTACGAAATGCAGGAAGTCGCCATCAACAAACGTTCTGTGATTGACGTTTCGTTGTTGCCCTCTAACAAACTGCTCAATGAAGTTGTCGTGGTGGGTTACGGTACGCAAAGCAAACGTGCTGTGACGGGTGCGGTTGCTTCTATCAACAACAAGCAATTCCAAGACCGCTCGTTTAGCAATGTAGCCCAATCATTGGCGGGGCAAGTAGCTGGGGTTAATATTTCCCAAGCACAAGGTGCGCCAGGCTCATCGCCGTTTATCAAAATCCGTGGCGTAAGCTCCATTACGGCTGGTACCAATCCTTTGTTAGTGGTTGACGGTGTACCTTTGGAAAACTTCAACCTCAATATGATTAACCCACAAGACATCGAATCAGTCGAAGTGTTGAAAGATGCTTCTTCGGCGGCCATTTACGGTTCTCGCGGATCGAGCGGGGTTGTAATTGTTACCACTAAATTGGGCAAAGCAGGCAAGCCAAGCGTGAGTATCAACATGGAATATGGTTCACAAAAAGTAGCCCGCCAAATCGAAATGATGGATGCGCAGCAATTTATCCGTACCTACGTTGATGCCAAAAACAACGCCTGGATTGCCGCAGGCGGAAAAGCCACCGACGGGAATGCGCTACGCCCTACCTTGTTGAAAATCCCTGAAGATTTCTTGACCAATCCGCAGCAATTTGGTGCTGGTACCAACTGGCAAGACGTGATGTTCAGAACCGCTCCGATGTACAACGGACAAATCTCGGTGTCGGGTGGAAGCGAAAAAACGCAGTACATGTTTTCGGGGGCGTATTTAGACCAAACGGCCATTTTGGACATGAACTATTACAAGCGCTTGGCGTTACGCTCCAACATCAAAACGGCTGTAACCGATAAATTGACAGTGGGCTTAAACCTCGGAGTAACCAGCATTTTTGACCGTACGGAAGGTACCAAAGGAAAAAGCGATGTGATTAGCTTAGGCTTGCAGAGCAACCCACATTTTCCTGTTTACAACGAAAACGGTAACCTTGGCTACCGTGACCCCAATTCTACTTGGTTCCGTTTTACGTCTTTTGGCGACATGAACCTTTGGCATCCTTACTCGCTCACCCGCGAGGTGGACAAAGGCACAAAATCGTTCAATACTTTGGGAACAGCCTATTTGGAATACAACATTTTGAAAAACCTCAAGTTTCGTACCAGCCTCAGCGGCAACCTTTTCAACACACGTAACCACTTTTACTGGAACGACAAACAAAAATATGGCTACTCAGCCGTATTGGCCGCGCAAGCCAACGCAGGCAACAGCTACATGTTCAACTGGTTGAGTGAAAACACATTGACGTACGACAAACAAATCGGCGACCATTCACTCACGGGTTTGATCGGTTATACATCGCAAAAACAGCGCGACGAGACGATGTACGTAGCGGCCAATAATTTCCCCAACGACTTGGTACACACGCTTAACGCAGGTACTGTTACCGCAGGAAACACCACTGCCAGTGAATGGTCGCTGCTGTCGTACATTGCGCGTTTGCAGTACAACTTCAACAATCGCTATTTCTTGACAGGAACCATTCGCCGCGATGGAATGTCGCGCTTTGGTGATAACAACAAATGGGGCTATTTCCCATCGGTATCCGCAGGTTGGTTGATTTCGGACGAGGCTTTTATGAGCAATTTGAAAAACATCAACAACCTCAAACTACGCGCCAGCTACGGCGTCACTGGAAACAACCAAATCCCGAATTATGGAGCGGTGAGTTTGTTGGCCGCCTCCAACTATGTGTATGGAAGCACCATGAACAACGGTTTGCGCGTCAGCAGCATTGCCAATCCAAATTTGAAGTGGGAAAAAACAAATATGCTCAACGTCGGGCTTGACATAGGCGTGTTGAACAACCGCATTACGGGTTCGGTAGAGTTTTACAATTCCCTTACGCGCGATATGTTATTGTTTGTTCCCGTACCTGACATCACAGGCTTCTCAAGCCAGTTGACCAACATTGGTAAAATGCGTAACCGTGGGATTGAATTAAACCTTTCGACCAAAAATACAGTAGGCGAATTTAAGTGGACCACCGATTTTAACTTCTCGCGTAATCGCAATAAAGTATTACAACTCGGCCCAGGCAACGCACCGATTCAGTACGTGGACAACGTCGTGACGGTACGTACCGAAGTAGGTCAACCTGTATCGAACTTCTACGGGTATATTTTCGATGGTGTGTTTAAAAACCAAGCTGAAGTAGATGCCTACCCGCACCACGCCAGCACCACCCCAGGCGACCCTAAAGTACGCGACGTAAATGGTGACGGGAAAATAACAGACGCCGACCGCACCATCATTGGCAACAACCAACCTGACTTCATCGCAGGAATGACCAACACCTTCACCTACAAAGGCTTTGACTTCTCGTTTATGTTGCAAGGCGCATACGGTGGTGAAATCGCAAACAACAACATTCGCTACTTGGGCACGTGGGACAATGGCCGTAACTTCTACGCAAGTATGTACAACTATTGGCGCTCAGAAAGTGACCCAGGCGATGGCATTCACTTCAAGCCCAACGTAAGTTACCAAGGTTTGCAAAAGCAGTTTTCTTCGTATTGGGTAAGCGACGCTTCGTTCTTACGTATGAAGAACATTCGCGTGTCGTACGCCATTCCAAGCAAAGTGTTGAGCAAGATAAACATGAAGTCGGCGCGGGTGTATGTAAATGCTGAAAACGTATTTATTCTTTCGAAATACAAAGATGGCTACGACCCTGAAAATACAACCTACGGAACTACTTCGTACAGCAGCAGCATGGAGACTTCGGGCTCATACACCAGCGGAAATGCTCCCGTTCCTGGGGCTTTCCAAGGGGTTGACTACGGTTCGTACCCACTTCCACGGGTAATTACGGTAGGCGTCAAGGTTGATTTTTAGCCCCTTATTGGTTGGTTATTAGTTATCGGTTAATGGATAACGGCTAACACATAACAGTTAACATGATAATTTCAAAAAACATAAAACAATGAACAAGTTCAAACATATAATAGCTGCGTGCCTCACAGGAGTTGTGATGAGCAGTTGCAGCGACTCTTTTCTTCAGTTGGCTCCCGTTTCTAACCCCAATGCTGGGAATTTCTTTAAAACCAAAGCCGATTTTGACTTGGCGTCCAACGCCGCTTATGCTACGCTTTACACGGTTTATAACCCCGAAGGCCCCGTATCGTACACGGGTGAACTGATGAGCGACAACGTAACTATTCTGAATATTTCGGGGAACATGGCTGACAAATGGCAGTTTCGCGATTATACCCTTGCTCCTGCCAATACGATGGTGTACCAGTTTTGGCAAGACTTTTACCGCTCTTTGTACAACATTAACATTGTACTCGATAAAATCGAAACAGCGGAGGTGGATGCTACTTACAAAGACAAAGTAAAAGGAGAAATGCTCTTTTTGCGGTCGCTGTATTATTTTTACATGGTACAAATTTGGGGCGATATTCCATTGGTAACCAAGCCCATTACTGCCGAAGAAAGCTACGGAGTGTTGCGCTCACCTGCCACTGAAGTATATGCTCAGATTGTCAAAGATTTACAGTTTGCAGCCAGTAAATTGCCGTTGGCTTCTGCCGCAGGGGCAGGAAAAGTCTCTAAAGGCGCAGCGCAGGCGTTGTTGGGTAAAGTGTATTTGACCATGGGAGATAAAGCAAATGCTGCAACAACCCTCAAAGAAGTGGTAAGCAGTGGTCAGTACCAATTGCTTCCCAGCTATGCGACACTTTGGGATGCCAAAACCAAAAACACCAAAGAGTCTATCTTTGAAATTCAATTTTTAGGCGGTTCGTCAACCGCGCCGTTTAGCGATTATTACCTCGGATTCTTTCCTAACTCCAACGCATTGGGCTTTTATGGAAGTGGCATGAACCAAGTCGTTGATGATATTTGGAACGAATACGAAACAGGCGATGCCCGCCGTGTAGCTTCTATTGACACGGGTTTTACGGATGCAAAAGGAACGTTTACTCGCGTAAAATTCCCTAAAAAATGGCAAGACAAAACCGCTCCTATCATTGGGCAGCGCATTGCAGCTAACAACAATTTTATGGTGCTGCGTTATGCTGATGTATTGTTGTTGTTGACCGAAGCTACTGGAGACGTGCAATACCTCAACCAAGTGAGAAAAAGAGCGGGAGTACCTGAATACGGTACAGTAGCCTATCCTTCAGCCAAATATAGCACAATAGAATTGGCGACCGAACATGAACGCCGAGTCGAAATGGCGTTTGAGTTTCAACGCTGGTTCGACCTCAAACGCACCAATCGTGCCTTGACGGTTCTTCCTGCAAAAGGTAAAAGCATAACTCAAAATAGGCTATTGATTCCTATACCCAACGTAGTCAGAGATCAAAATAGCAAGATTACTCAAAATGCGGGTTATTAAACCTGTACGTCACAAGTAGGACAGCTGGTCAAAAACCTTTGAAATTCAAGAAGGTTTGACCAAGCTGTCCACCCATTTAATCAACTAATATAGCCTCCGTTTTGAATGGAACGCATATCTGCTACTTATTTTATAGAGACGCCTTTTGACGTTGAAAAAGCGGCCAAAGTGTTGGCTGGAGAACAGTCCAGCGGCACTTTTGTGGCTGTCCCTGGAGAAACGGATGAGTTAAAGCAGCGCTTTGCTGCCAAAGTAGAATCAATCGATCTACTGGAAACGGTATCGCAACCTGGTTTGCCAGGAGCTGAGGGGTACGACGAATACCACCGTGCTAAACTCAAAGTATCGTGGTCGGTAGAAAACTTTGGGTACAATTTGCCCGTCATGATTTCGACCTTGCAAGGCAATCTTTATGAATTGTCTCAATTCACGGGTCTAAAACTCATGGACTTAGAAGTACCTGATTCTTTTGCTAAGCACTTTGTTGGGCCTCGATTTGGGATAGAAGGCTGCCGCAAATTGACCCAAGTCTATGACCGACCTTTGGTAGGAACCATCATCAAACCAAGCATTGGCCTGTACCCAACTCAAACGTCAACGTTGGTAAAAACGCTGGCCGAGGCAGGTATTGATTTTGTCAAAGACGACGAACTGATGTCATCGGCGGCAAACTCAACCTTTGAAGCACGCGTAGATGCAGTGATGAACGTCATCAACCGCCATGCGGACGCTACGGGCAAAAAAGTGATGTATGCCTTCAACCTCAGCGATGAAATAGACTCGATGCTTCGTCGGTACGAGTACTTGCTCAAGGCAGGTGCTACTTGTGCTATGATAAGTATCAATACGGTTGGGTTGTCAGCCGTCAAAAAAATCTGTGACCAAGGTGCGCTTCCCGTCCATGCCCACCGCAACGGCTGGGGGATGCTGACCCGCCACCCGTTGTTAGGGATTGACTTTGTGGCCTACCAAAAACTATGGCGTTTGGTGGGAGTAGATCAAATCCACGTCAATGGCATTCAAAATAAATTTTGGGAAAGTGATGATTCCGTTGTGCGTTCCATAGAAGCTTGCCGCCAACCCTTGTTAGGAGGCTATGAGGTACTGCCTGTCGTTTCGTCGGGGCAATGGGGGGGGCAAGCACCCGAAACCTACCGTCGTACTCAAACGGTGGACTTGCTCTACATGGCAGGCGGCGGCATTATGGCGCATCCCGACGGTCCCCAAGCGGGTGTAGTTGCCCTCAAACAAGCCTGGGAAGCAGCCGTAAAAGGGTGGAGCGTAGAAGAAGCTGCTCAGTTTTACCCTGAATTTGGTAAATCAGTGGAAAAATTTGGTAAATCGTTGAAGTTATACCCCGTTTCATAAAAAAGTCAGTGCTAAAGCCCAATCCACTTTTACTTGCTTTCTACGGAGACGACTTTACGGGCTCGACCGACGCGCTCGAATCTATGAGTACGTCAGGAGCACGTACGGTGTTGTTTATTGAACCACCTACCGTTGAGCAAGTACGCCAATACGAAGGTTTACAGGCCATTGGTATCGCAGGATTTTCTCGCTCGCTTTCTCCCACCGAGATGGAACAGGCACTTTTTCCTGCTTTCAAAGCCTTACAATCGCTTTCACCTCGGCACGTGCATTACAAGGTTTGTTCTACCTTCGATTCTTCCCCATCTATTGGTAGTATCGGGAAAGCACTCGAAATAGGTGCCGAAGTGTTTGATTCTAAATGGGTTCCGTTGCTGGTAGCGGCTCCCTCGTTGGGGCGTTATTGCACGTTTGGGAATTTGTTTGCTCGCATGGGTATTGGTAGTCAAGGACAAATACACCGTCTCGACCGCCATCCTTCCATGAGCGTCCATCCCATCACTCCTGCCTACGAAAGCGACTTGCGTCTGCATTTAGCCCAACAAACGGAACGCACGACGGGGCTTTTTAGCATTTTAGAAGTAGAACAAGAAAATTCGTTAGAAAAACTACGAACGCTTGTAAACGAAGGATTTGATAATATTCTTTTTGATGCCTTGTACGACCGACACATGCCTCGCATCGGAGAGTTGTTAGATAAAAACACCCCTTCCGAACGACCGCTTTTTTCCGTGGGATCATCGGGGGTGGAAACAGCTTTAGGGACTTATTGGCAACAAACGGGCCAACTTCATGCCCGCACCGAATGGGAAAATGTGGCGATTGAAACGCCGATTTTGGTGGTATCGGGCAGTTGTTCTCCTATTTCAGCCCAACAAATCGCCTGGGCTGAACAGCATGGTTTTGCGTCGCTGGCGATTGATACAGCAGCCATTGTTAAAGCAACTAACGTTTTAGATGTTTTAGGAGGTGTGATTCAGGAAGCCATTGCAAAATTACAGGTAGGGCAATCCGTCATTGTTCATACAAGCAAAGACAACAAAGACCCACGCATCGCCGAAACCAATATAATTTTGGAACAAAAAGGGCTGACGCCCGCAGAAATTCGTTCGCAAACGGGGCAGCTTTTCGGAAATACTTTAGGAACAGTAGCGCGTGCGGTCATGGCAAAAGTCAACGTTCAGCGGGTAGTAGTAGCAGGAGGCGATACCTCAAGCTATGCCGCGCGGGCGATGGGTATTGTGGCCGTTGAAATGCTCGCCCCGCTAACCCCTGGTGCTCCCATTTGTTTGGCTCATGCCCCTACGTCTGCTTTGGATGGTAAACAAATTATTTTCAAAGGCGGCCAAGTAGGTGCCGAAAATTATTACGAATATGTGTCTCAGGTTTCTCAAAACCTGAGTATTAACTAACATAAACCATGACAAAAACATTAGGATTGGTTCATACCTCCGCCACATTAGTGCCTGTTTTTCAAGAACTTTGTAAACAATACATCCCTCACATCAACGTCTTCAACATTGTTGATGATAGCCTCATTAAACAAGTGATTAGTCGCGGTGAGCTGCGGGCCGATACGGCGCGTCGAGTAGTTGATTACGCAGGCTCTGCCCAAAACGCAGGGGCCGACTATATCATGTTCACTTGCTCCTCCATCGGAGCAGCAGTGGAGACTGCTGCCAACCTTACCCAAGTACCCGTATTACGCGTAGATCAACCCATGGCTGACCAAGCCGTAGCAATGGGTTCACGCATTGGAGTCATAGCCACGTTACCAACTACCCTCGCCCCCACGTCCGATTTAGTGGAACGTCGGGCGGCGGTGGCGGGAAAAGAAATTGAGTTGAAAGCCGTCTTGTGCGAAGGCGCGTTTGAGGCGTTGATGGGCGGAAATCCCGCCCTTCACGACCAAATGGTGGCCAAAGCGCTCAAGGAATTGAGTTCGCAAGTGGACGTGATTGTACTGGCCCAAGCCTCGATGGCACGGGTCGTCGATACCCTTTCAGAATCAGAGAAAATAGTCCCCATTTTGGCAAGTCCACCGATTGCGATGGCGTATTTGGCAACCGTATTATGAAACAATTTTCAAAAATAGCCTTGTACCTCAGTGGCTTGGCAGTGGTGCTACTCGGTACTGGACTATTCACTTCCACCGATGCCCTTTGGCAACCTGCAGCGGTGACGATGGCGGTTTGTTTGGCCATTGGCATGGGTGCTATTTCGTCGTTAAAAGGCTATCAATATACCGCTTGGATTATCGCGGCCGTGGTAGCGGGCATGATTTACCCTTCGGCCTTCACCAAGTGGGGAGATTTTGATTTACGTAACAAATGGCTGATTTTAGTAATTATCCAAACGGTCATGTTTGGAATGGGCATCCACATGAGCGTTCGCGACTTTTCGGGTTTGGCCACCACGGGCAAAGGGGTGATTATTGGCCTTTTGTGTCATTTTTCTGTGATGCCCTTAATGGGATTGTTACTCACCAAAATTTTTGATTTTGAACCCGAAATCGCTGCTGGCATCATTCTGATTGGCTCATGTTCGAGTGGATTAGCGTCCAATGTAATGGTGTATTTAGCCAAAGCCAACTTGGTTTTATCCGTTATTGTAACTGCCATGGCGACCTTAGTTGCGCCTTTTTTGACGCCCTTATTGATGAAACTATTGGCAGGAACGCTCATCGAAGTTCATTTTGTGGACATGATGATGGAAATTATCAAAATCATCATTGTACCCATCGGTGCGGCTCTTTTACACGATTACCTCAAAAACGCGACACCCGCCATTTGGCAAAAAGTCTGGTTCATTTTTGGCAGTTGCATGTTGTGGCTTCTTGCTTTACCACTTGGAACTTGGGCTTTTTTCAAAGAAACAATTACCTCCACGCCCCTTCTTCAATCGCTTGAGATTTTAGGGTTCTTTGCGGGGGCATTTGTTGTGGGGGGTTTGTATCATTTGCTCACGCTTCGTTTTCCAAAACTCGACCAACTTATGCCTTACTTTTCCATGTTTGGTATCATCTACTTCACTACGGTGACCACCGCCGCTGGCCGAGAAAACTTGATGAAGGTAGGCTTTTTATTATTTATCTGTTCGGTCATTCACAATGCCGCTGGTTATTTCTTTGGGTATTGGTTGAGTCGGTTGTTTGGCTTGGATGTTAATTCCAGTCGCACTGTCGCTTTTGAAGTAGGGCTTCAAAATGGCGGCATGGCATCAGGCTTGGCAGGAAGCATGGACAAACTTGGTACGGTAGGACTACCCGCCACCGTTTTTAGTCCTTGGATGAATATATCAGGTTCCATTTTAGCAAATTATTGGCGTAAACGACAAACAGATGAGGAACACGCTTAGTAGTTGGTTTGCGTTTATAGCGCGAGCTGGAGAGAGGTGCGTTTTAAACGCACTTTCTAATACTTCGCGTTGCAAACGCAAAGTATCTTTTTATCTCATATATCTATTCCTCCTCCAAAACGCCACCGCACAGACGGTATCGCCCGAGCGGATGCAGCAGGTATATGAAGAAATCAAAACCCCTTACAAATACGGACTCATCCTAACGCCCCCCGAAAACGAAAAAAAACTCGATTGTCCAACGGTTTTTCGTAAAGGTAAAGGTTGGTACATGACCTACCTCGTGTACGACGGGCGCGGTTACGAAACTTGGCTTGCCAAAAGCAGCGACCTGCTCAATTGGACTACGATGGGACGATTGATGTCGTTTACGGATACAACGCACTGGGACAGCAACCAAAAAGCAGGATACGTAGCCCTTCAAAACACCAAATGGGGAGGCAACTATAAGCTTCAAAAATACGATAGCCGCTACTGGATGCCTTATTTTGGTGGCAATTCTCGTGGCTACGAAGAAGGTAAATTGTCGCTGGGAATGGCTTACAGCACAAAATCTCCCGCGAAAGTCACCGAATGGCAGCGCCTTCCCAAACCCACATTAACCCCCGATGATGCCGATGTCCGCTGGTGGGAAAACAAAAAACACTACAAAAGTTCGGTGATTTGGGACAAAAAGAAAACAACGGGGTACCCGTTTGTGCTCTACTACAATGCCAATGGCGACAGCAGCAACAACAACCCCAAATACCGCTGGTTTGAGCGAATCGGGATGGCAGTTTCCAACGATATGAAAACGTGGAAACGCTTTGGACAAGACCCCGTCATTGATCACCAATCGGGTATTTCGGGCGATGCCGTCTTACAGAAAATGGGAGACTTATGGGTGATGTTTTACTTCGGGGCCTTTTGGAATGGCCGCAAAGACGCCTACAACCGCTTTGCCTGCTCGTATGACCTCGTCAACTGGACAAAATGGCAGGGTGCCGACCTAATTTCGCCTTCTGAACCTTACGATAGTATGTATGCCCACAAATCGTACGTCATTAAGCACAAAGGAATTGTCTATCATTTTTACTGCGCGGTCAATAAGCACGACCAACGTGGCATTGCCGTGGCAACCTCAAAAGACGTAGGAAAAAGCACATTGACTTTTGTAGCTCCCCCGCCGCCTAAGAAAAAAGGTTGATTGTTATCGGTTATTCGTACTTAAAAATCTCTTTTTCATCATTTTAAAATGAAAACTACCTTTACCACCCTTTGTGTCCTTGCAATAACCGCCTTTGCAATGGCCCAAAACAAAGGCATCACCAACACTTCCCATAGCCCCTATGCCAAAGTTTACTCACCTAACATCACCGATGTGCGTTGGACGGGTGGTTTTTGGGATGACCGTTTTCGGGTAGCCAAAGAAACCATGGTGCCACAGCTTTGGAAAACCTACACCGACCCCAATATCAGCCATTCTTTTCGGAATTTTGAAATAGCGGCGGGGTTGGAAACGGGCAATTTTAAAGGCCCTTCCTTTCACGACGGCGATTTTTACAAGACGTTTGAGGCCGTGGCAAGTTTATACGCCTCCACCAAAGACCCCGAACTGGACGCCCTCATGGAAAAAGCCATTGCGGTGATGGCCAAAGCCCAACGCGAAGATGGTTATGTATATACAAAAGCCATTATCGAGCAAAAGAAAACGGGGAGTACCAAGTTGTTTGACGACAAACTCAGCTTTGAAGCCTACAATTTTGGCCATTTGATGACGGCGGCCTGCGTACACCACCGCGCGACGGGTAAAACCAACTTGCTCGATATTGCCAAAAAATCGGCCGATTTCTTGATTGGTTTTTACAAAGTAGCCACACCCGAACAAGCCCGCAACGCCCTTTGTCCTGCGCACTACATGGGTTTGACGGAACTATACCGCACCACCAACGAAAAGAAATACTTGGAGCTGGTCAAATACCTCATCAACATCAAAGGCACCACCGAAGGAACCGACGATAACCAAGACCGCATTCCGTTTCGTCAGCAAACGGTGGCCATGGGTCACGCCGTACGCGGTACGTACCTCTACGCGGGCGTAGCCGATGTGTATGCCGAAACGGGCGAAGATTCGTTGATGCGTTCGCTCAATTTGATTTGGGACAACCTCACCCAACGCAAAATGTACGTTACGGGAGCGTGCGGGGCGTTGTTTGACGGCGTTTCGCCCTACGGCACTTCGTACAAACCCAACGACGTCCAAAAAACGCACCAAGCATTCGGTCGTGACTATCAGTTGCCTAATGTCAGTGCCCACAACGAAACCTGCGCAAACATTGGGAATGTGCTGTTTAACTGGCGAATGTTTGCCCTCACAGGCGACGCACGCTACACCGATGTGGTGGAATTGGCGTTGTACAACAGTGTACTGTCAGGCATTAGCCTTTCGGGGGATAAATTTTTCTATACCAACCCTTTAGCGGCTTCCAACGACTTCCCGTATCAGCTTCGATGGATGGGAGGACGCATTCCTTACATTCGTATCTCCAACTGCTGCCCGCCCAACACGGTGCGTACCATCACCGAAGTAAGCGACTACGCTTACAGCCTCAGCGACAATGCGGTATGGTGTAATTTGTACGGAAGTAGCCAACTACAAACCACCCTCAAAAATGGTCAAGCCGTTGCCCTCAAACAAGAGAGTAATTACCCTTGGAATGGCAATGTGACACTTACCATAGAGCAGTTTCCAGCGGAAAGTTTTGGGTTAAAACTACGTTTACCAAGTTGGTGCTCGGACGCAAAGTTGCTCATCAACGGCAAAGCCACCTCTTACACCAACGACCGCGGCTACGTAACCATCCAACGGACGTGGAAAAAAGGTGATGTCATCCAATGGAACATGGCGATGCCGACCGAGTTGTTGGAATCAAATCCGTTGGTCGAAGAAAACCGTAACCAAGTAGCCGTCAAGCGTGGCCCCATTGTGTATTGTTTAGAATCACCCGACATGCCTACCTCTACGCGGGTTTTTGACGTAGCCATTCCGAGTTCAGCGACGTTTAAGCCCGTAGCCACGCAGATAGAAAACTCGCCTATCACGGTATTGGAAACTAACGGCGTGTTGGTCAATGACAAAAATTGGGACAAACAGCTCTATCGCCCTCTCTCCCAGACTAAGAAAACAGTCCCACTCAAGCTCATTCCCTACTACACTTGGGCCAACCGTGGTCAATCCGAAATGACGATTTGGGTGCCTGTGGTCCGGTGATACTTACAGCGTCCACTACTTTATGGCGGCTATCTTTCGCTTACTGAGGGATAGTCGCTTTTTTTGTTATTTTTGGGTGACGAGTGGTCTCTATATACTCGTTATAGCTAAATGCAACTGGACACAAAAATGAAATGAGAAATAATATGGAACAAGGACAATTAATTAAGACTGCACGACTTGCAGGTTTGTGGTATTTAGTTTTGGCAATCTCTGGAATTTTAGGGTTCATGGTTTTTCATCCTAAAATTTTTGTTAGTGACGACCCACAGAGAACTTTAACCAATTTAATAAATCTAAGTTCAGTTTCAAGAATAAGACTTCTTCTTGAGTTAATCATTATCGTTTCACAAGCATTGGCAGCAGCATGGTTTTATAAGCTATTTTGTGACATAAATAAGTGGGCAGCTTCGACACTTGGCATTTGGGGGACGGTTAACTCAGTTATAATTACTGTGAGTGCTATATCAATCAATTCTATAATTGACATAGCTAACTCACCTTACATAACGTCTCAAGAAAAAGTAGGATTGATACTGCTTTTATCCAAGACAATTTCAAATGTGTGGAGTATTGGTGGACTTTTTTTTGGGCTTTGGCTTATTCCAATGGGTTATATTGTAGTTAGTTCTGCAAGGATGCCTGTGTGGCTTGGACGAATATTGATTATTGGAGGGGTAGGTTATTTAATGCAGACATTTTTAAATTCATTTGGCATGCGAAATTCTTATATAAATAGGACTTTCGCTTTTCTTTAAATTGCTTGAATTCTTGGATACATTAGTTCATTGACTAAATACTCAGTAAAAAGGTCTTTTCGTACTTGGTAAATAGTTCGTTTTACTTTTTTTGCCTGAACTTTTAAAGAAACGCATGATAACAGCAAGCTAAATGATTACGCTGCGAACGGGCTTTGCGACATTGACATTTTTCTGAACCTGTCATTTGTTTGAAACCTCTATGGAAATCCTCAATCTGCCATCTATTGTCCTTTTTGAGTTCGGCGACAAAAAGGTTTACAGAATGAGTTAAGTCATTAGTAATGACCCATTCAATGTCACCGTTTGTGGCAACCATCTTGAATAATTTAACCATAAAAGGAACTTCTTTGAGCTTAACAGTCAGGCCTTTAACCAATGATTGCTCATTAAAAATAAGTTCATTTAAATGTTGGTAGCCGATATCACGATTGATACTGACTTTACGATTACTTTTCAGTGTAGTGAAAAATATCCAACCTTGCCGATGAATAAGTTTTAGATTATCAGCCGAAGCATACCAATTATCAAACAGTATTGTTTTGGCTTTCAGATGTTTATGAGTAATCAATCTCATGAACATTTCTTGAAAATGGTCATTTTTGGTCTTAGCATCGGTTTCAGGATGATAAATCCGATAATCAATAGGCCAAAAATCACCATCATTACCAGATGAATGGACGAAATTAACTAAACCAATACCTTTGACTATACCATGTTCATTACCAGAATATTGGCGTTTGACCAATTCAATAAAATGAGAGTACCTTTTGTCTTGGACACTATCGTCTGCTATAATGACTGAGGTTTCGCTGTCTTCAATGTGGGGATAAACAATTTTCCATAAGTCTGAAGGAGCGAATCGTTGCTGACTCAGGAAATCGCTTACAACATCATGACTAACAGAGGGTTTATGGTCTGCCATATTGGTACAGGTATAATTGAAGGGCGTACTGAGTAGGTATTCAACGTATTCCTTTTTGCTTATCATTCAGTAAATTTATAAACTAAATATTCATCAAGCGAAAGTCCTAATAAACTTTCTTACAATTCCTGCGACAATTGGGGAATTATGGATGATTGCTTATCTATTAATTTATGGTATTCGACCAAAAAAGTAATAATTAGAATCAAAGAAATAAATAGTGTGACAAAATGCACTGGCTATAGCAAAGTATTTGCAAAGGTAGGACGGTTTTCCAATGCCCTTCCCTGAACGTTATGGCGTAATTAAATGACACAGCTTAAATCTCACAACGATAAATGAAATCATTCTTTACCGTACTTGCCTTTTCTGTATTATTTCTTTCCTTTTCTTACTCACAAACTTTCAATGAAAAAAAAATCGACAGTTTGTTTGATATGCTGCAAAACCGTGGGTTGGCTACAGGAAGCATAGCTGTTTCGATAGATGGTAAAATGGTCTATCAAAGAGCAATTGGCTTTTCTATGCTCAACAACAGTAAAAAAAATATACCTGATGTGAATACGAAATACAGAATTGGCTCGGTTTCTAAAATATTTACAGCTGTGCTGGTTTTTCAGCTGATTGATGAAAACAAATTAAGGCTTGATACAAAATTAACTCACTACTTTCCCCAGTTGCCGAATGCTAATAAAATTTCAATAAGAGAAATGCTTTATCACAGGAGCGGATTGCATGATTATACTTACGGTACTGATTTTCGAGAATGGATGGATAAGCCAAAAACACACGAGGAAATGCTGAAAATAATAGCAAGTAAAGGTGCTGATTTTGAGCCAGACAGCAAAGCGGACTATTGCAATACCAATTATTTGCTACTAAGCTATATCATTGAAAAGATCACAAAAATGAGTTATGCTGAAGCCCTCAATAAAAGAATAACATCCAAGATTGCATTAAAGAGTACCTATTATGCAAAACCGATAGACATTAACGCGAATGAGGCAGCTTCCTATAAATATGCTGAAGGTAATTGGAACGAAGAAAAAGTAACCGATGTAAGTATTCATGGTGGTGCTGGTTCAATAGTTTCTACACCAGCTGATTTAACCATGTTTATTCAAAACTTGTTTAGTGGTAAACTGACCAGCCGTTCAAGCCTTGATAGGATGAAGACGATAATTGACGGCTATGGAATGGGAATATTCCCTTATGATTTTGACCGAACGCAAGGATATGGACATAACGGAAGGATTGAAGAGTTTTATTCAGCAGTGAGATATTACCCTGAAAAGAAATTAGCTATATCATACATTTCTAACGGAATTTTATATCCGCGGATGGATATATTGGAAGGAATATTGAAAATTTCCTTTAATAATGCTTACACCATTCCTTTTTCAAAGCCTGTTGTTTCACAAAGCGTTGCCTTTGATAAATATATCGGCACCTATGCATCAGGCAATCTGCCATTTAAAGTTGTGTGCAAAAGGAAAGATGAAAAATTGATTCTTGAGGCAGGGGGAAAAACAATGGAAGCAGAACCCGTCAACGCAACTTATTTTATGAACCTAAAAACAGGTTCATTCTTCGAGTTCAATCCAGAAAAAGGCGAACTGAAAATAAAAGAAACAGACAATGTATATTATTTGCAAAAGGAAAAATAACTACCATCTTTTGAGCCTGTTACATTTTTGAAATTATACTTGTACGGTTATCTCAACGGCATTCGCAGTAGCCGACGTTTGGAGCGATAATGTGTTCGTAATCTTTGCTCTGGGGGCAGCAGCCTAATTATCATCTCATTGCCGATTTTCGAAAAGCTAATAGGCAAGCCCTGAAAAATACCTTCGAGTTGTACGTACTTTCTTTGAAAGAAGCCGAACGGATCGTAGCGGCAAATGACCAAGAAGAAAGCACCACCGACATCTTTTGATGTGCTGGTTTCGTATTCAGGTTTAGTGGTAAAAATCCCGCCCAGAATTTACACCGAAGGAGATCACCACCCCATTGACCGACACAAAACAGGGATTGCCAAACCCATAAAAATAGAGCACAACGTATGGGTTGGTGGGCATTGTGTCATCGTTGGAGGAATAACAATCAGCGACACCTCAATTATTGCCGCTTGTTCAGTCGTCACAAAAGACGTTCTTGAAAACACAATTTTGATTCAGTAGTGGGTGATGTGGTTACTTGACCATTAAGTTTGTCCAACTCAGTTTTTCCTCTATGAGCCTCAAAATGGTTTTTGATGATTTTTAATGCCAATTTTTGGCACTTTATGATTTTACTTGCAAGCTGTAATTTTGTATCAAAAACGATATGGCACTAATAGAAGACCTTAGTAGCTTGTTACCAATAGAATACCCCTTTGAATTAAAAGAGGTAGACAAAGACGATATAAACTTACGGGTAAATATCATTTTATCAGTATCAGAAAGTGCTCTTCCCTCAAATTGCCGTATTCATAGCTACTATGAACGAGAATGGGAACATTTGAAGATATTTCAATATCGCAGTTTTATCAAGTGCAAAATACCTATTTATCAGGATAGAACCACAGGTAAATTAACAAAACCTACTATTTCATTTTCAAGAGATTATTCAAAATTTACCCTGTTGTATGAAGCTGAGGTAATGCGCTTGATGCATATACACAACTGTTTCTCCACTGTCGCTGCCCAATTAGGCATTTATCCTCAACGAGTTGAGTCGTTGTATCACTATTATACGCAACACTTAGAGATTGATGAACTTAGCCATACGCCCGAAAATATAGCTTTTGATGAAACCTCTACTCGTAAAGGGCATGACTATATTACTACCTTTTGGGACATAGATAAACGGTGTATTGTGGGTATTTATGATGGCAAATCCTCCGAAGCTCTCAAAGACTTCCAGCAAGACCATCCCTATCCTGAATCTATCAAAAATATTTCTATGGATATGTCCCCCGCTTTTATCAGTGGTGTTAACAGTCACTTTCCACAAGCTGACATCACCTTCGACAAGTGGCATGTGATCAAGCTGTTATACAAGCATTTAGATAATTTAGGAAACGAAGCAGACAATTTTAAAGCACTTATCAATATGCTGATGAATCAACTTTGTGATTTTTATAAGCAACAAAATTATGAGCAATTTTCGGCACAGTTAGCTTTTGTCGCCGATTTTGCCCAGGAAAAACTTCAAAATAATCCTATTTCTAAAACCATTCGCAATCATTTTGAAGGAATTACTAACTACGCAAATTCAAAAATTAACAACGGAATTCTGGAAGGTATTAATTCAAAGATTCAAACCATTAAACGCATTGCCAGAGGCTTTAGAAGCAAACAGACTTTTAAGAAAATGATACGTTTTGCCTTTCAAACCCATTCCGTGCAAGTAATATCATAAAGAACCCAATTTGTTATCGGTCGGGTAGGTAATGTTTTTCTCCTGAACCCTCGTATCAATAATTACCTGTTTTTCTTGTGCTATCATGTGCCGAAGCAAATCTTGGCTTGCCCTGAAAATGTGCTCAACTCACTGAATACCTATAACAGGAAGTTAGTCCTGTTTGATTATCATTGAGCTTAGACCAAATAAAAAGCCGCTAAATCATACGATTTAACGGCTTTTGTGAGTATTTAGACTCTTCGTTGTCGGGATAGCGGGATTTGAACTATCTGTACAACTATCTGATAATCAAGACGATATCAGCTATCAAAAACTCAGGTAACCGAATAGGTAACCGAGTTAAAATCATCAAATTTGTTGATACTAATCAATTCACAAAAGCTATGACAAAGATAAAATTTATTGCTGTTCAACGCACAAAACACACTAAATAAAGTCAAATTTTATGGTTTTGGAATAAAGTGATTGCATTAAAAGTCCTCATTTACATTGGACTGCCGACATAGTTATTGAACGCATGGAAGACGATTTGACAGGAGAAGAAGTTTTGGTTATCTTTCGTCAATTTTCACCGCAAACTGAAGAAATTGTCATGAGTGCTTACGAAAGAACGGTCGAGGAAATCAATTTTGAAACTGTTAAAAACCTTATAAAAGAAGGGTTAGTGACTGATTTAGAGCGCCTTCGGAAAGCTCTTAAACTGTCTGAAAAGAAAATGGATGAATTTTTAAAGCGGATTGAATTGGAGAAATAACCGTGGTTTTCAAATGATATGCAAGAAGCTGCCTCGAAAAGGCAGCTTCTTTTGTTTTAGTCAAAATAGTATCCAAGGATTGTATTGAATGGCAAGTTGAGAAAATTTGATGGGCAGCGATTCGATTACGACAAGAGATTGCGCCAAATCAGGGCTGTTTGTATTAAAAATCAACTTTAAAGTAAATATTTTTTTTAAATATGGATTTTTATCAACTTTAAAATAATAAATTTGTATAAAATTTGTTATTTATGACAGTGCAAGCTGAAGTAGTTGCCTTTTTAAATGATTTTCGAGACAAGTGGCGTGTGTTTGGCATTTTATTTAGAGATGACCGAGGAAAGAATGCCAATACTTTAACTGAATTGGAAATTCGCCCCATAGACCGTGAAAAGGTCATTCTTAGTCTCACAGTGGATGATTACTCGGAAGGCCCAGTCGAAGAAACACTTTATAGAGGCTCAGCGATGTGGGTGTTTGGTAAGAATGTCAAAAATCGGGAAATCTATATTAAAATCACTATGGGACTGATAGGAGAACGAGTCATTTGTATTTCCTTTCATCTTGCAGAATATCCCATAAAATACCCTTTTAAGCAATAATCGTATAAGACTGAAAGGGGTTCATAGCCTTTTCAATCGTACCAACAAGGAATTGAAACCTACAAAAAAATAGCAACCCTAATGAAAAGTCCATTCACAGGCAAAGAAATGAGTCTTCAAAAAGAGCTAAGAACCTTATCATTCCGTAAGGAAAATTTTGAGGTCTGGTATCATTATTTTTTATGCGAAGACACCCAAGAACAATTTACAACTACCGAATTAGACGAGGTGAACATTAGCCAATGTTATAATCAATACCGAGAAAAATACACCATCCCTTTCCCTGAACAAATCACCAAGATTCGGGAAAAGTATGACATTAATGCTGCTAAGATGTCAGAAATTTTGGGAATGGGAGCCAACTCCTATCGCAACTACGAACAAGGTGAAGTTCCGAGCGTAGCCAACGGGCGTTTGATATTGGCAGCCGGCGATCCAAAGGAATTTCAACGCTTTTTAGAAGCCAGTCGAGGAGTACTGGACGACAAAGACTATGAAAAAATTCGTCGAAAAGTCACAACTGCTATTGAGGTTGAGGAAGATAGTTGGTTTGAGCGTCTTTCAGAGAGCAAGTTATTCAGTTACCCACAAGCCAATCAATTTACAGGCTATGTAATGCCTTCTTTTGACAAACTTACTCAGATGATTGTTTTCTTTGCCTCGATGGGAAATGTTTGGAAAACGAAGCTGAACAAACTCCTGTTTTATGCCGATTATCTTCACTTTAGTCGAACGGGTTATGGTATCTCAGGTACTTCCTATCGCGCCATCCAAATGGGCCCGGTACCATCTCATTTTGACAACTTATACTCAAAAGTAATTGAAGAGGAGTCCATTGAGGTTGAATATGTGGAATTTGAGAACGGTCTTGGCGAACGATTTATACCAACAGGAAATTTTCGACCAGACTTATTTTCTCCCAATGAAATGACTGCTTTAGAAGACGTTCGTAAACGATTTGGGTTTATGAATGGCAGTCAACTCATTGAAGTTAGCCACCAAGAAAAAGGGTGGTTAGATTGTCAGAACGCTAAAGAAATCATCAGTTATCAGAGATATGGATTTTTGTTGAATCAGATAAAATAGTAACGGTTAAACGTAGTTTCTACCGATTTGAAAACGAAACTGCACGAATATCTATTAATGTCATGGCAAAAAACAATTTGTGGTCAAACACGATGATGGGTGGGCAGTGAAGAAAGCCCATGCTGAAAGAGCAACTAAAGTAACCGATACCCAAGCGGAGGCTATTGAAAAAGCTAAACAAATCTCTAAAAACCAAGGGGCAGAGCTTTCTATTCAGGGACAAGACGGGAAGTTTCGGGAGAAAAACAGCTATGGAAATGATCCACGAAACATAAACGGATAATCAATGGAACAATTAATCTCTCATTATGGGATTCGTCCTGGAGACAAGGTTTCGAGACGAAAAGTTGGATTTCCTCTAATCACTCATTATGGAATCTATTTAGGGCAGAATCATTTAGGACAATACCTATTTGCAGAAAATACCGCTGAAAGAGGTGTGGTTATTTCGGCTGCCCAGCAATTCTTTAACAGTGTTACAAACATTTCGGTTCACCGATTTCACGGATCTGAAAATGCACGGAATTTAGCAGTACAACAAGCAATCGCAAGTTCAGGCCAGAAGTATAGCTTACTTACCAATAACTGTGAGCACTTTGCAAATAGAATCCATAAGGGGCAACCTCAAAGTAATCAGGTTACCTGGGGAATAGGTATCACTGCTATATTGGCACTATTTGCACTTGCTAACCAGAAATAATCTTTCATGGTGAGTGGGCGTACTCACCATGAATAAAAGCATAATGAACAAATACCAGCAACTTGCCAAAATCATACTATTGGAGAAGACAGATAGTCTTCCTGTCAATTACTATACTGATAAACCGGAATTATTATCTGAAACTACACAAGATATGATGATTGCCAAAGTTTGGCAAGCGAGAATCATACCTTCTACGGAATTACTATCTGCCTTATCGGAACAATTAGCAGACAAACTGTCTCCGCAATGGACATCTGACTGGGTGACTGTTTATGAGTTTATAGACACTATCATTCAATACTTCAAAACAGGCAAAATTTCTTATTTTCTTGGTAAAGAACTTATACCATACATTCTAAAGGATGCGAGGCTTAAACAATTAACCGATTTTCATCATATATTGAAAAGGTTCGGGCAAGATGAAACACAAAAAGTATTTACTGAAGGATTGACCAAGATTTTCTTTGAACTTCCATTGAAATATGAGGAAAGAGAAGCGCTGCTTGCTCCCTACGTATCAGATATAAACCAACGATTTTGGTGGTCAGGCATATCGGAACAAGCCGGCAACTATCCCGGGGAAGCACAATCTTTTAGTGATTACCTTACTAAAACAGAAGGAAGAAATCAAACTGAATTGATCAGATGTTTATTATGCGGAATTTGCAGTACTGCGGCCAAAGACCATTTTAAATGGACAAAATCATTGTTTGAAAGATATAAGCAGGAAGTAGTTTATGCTCTGTCATGTTCTAAAAACCAAGCCGAAGATTATATTCTGTCAGTCGTTGATTTTTTGGAGTCGGTCACGGCAAATCAGGTAGAATGTGAGCGTCAAATGGCTCGGCTATATGCCAATTTTATTTCTAACTTTCCTGAATATACCAACACTTTTAAGCGTTGCGAAGCAGGTTTACTAAAACTAGCTGAGCATCCAAATCCGATAGTTTTGGATACTTTATTGGAACAACTTTATTTTTTGGACAACCAAAGTGAGCTAAAATACCAATGTCTGGTTTGTATTTTAGAAAACCCGCACCACCGTAAAGAATACTATCAGCGTATTTTACATGAGGCTAATTTCTTTGACAAAGTATTAGCTTCTCAGTTTGACAACAGTCATTATTACTGGGCATTTTTAAAAAAGTTTGCAGTTACAATTGATACTTTTTTCAATGATAAGTGCTTCGAACAGTCATTAGATACCCACATCTCTAATGACAGAAAACTTGTCGAAAAGCTCATAGTTGAATGCCTTACAGATTTGAGCGGTAAGATACGGTATTTGGGGAATATTATTTTGAACAAAGCTTTAGAGGTATTTCCACATTTCTAGTTATATGAAAAAGGAGAATTGTCGTCTACCCAAGAACTGATTTTGATTCTTTCTATCCAAAAATTTTTATCGGTGCAATTTATTGAACGTTTTAGGTTAATTATGCCTCTGTTTAAAAGTAAGCATGAAAATACAACAAGATTACTTTTGAAGTTTATACAGCAGTCCTTTGATAGCCATACCGGTTAGCAGAAGTTATCAAAAGAAGAGCTAAATGGAGGAAGCCTGGCAAAAGCAACTGATCAGCATATTGGAACAGCAGAACTATTCTTCAAAGAAACACAAGAAAAGAAACTCTCTTTGAAGGAATTATCTCCTGTTTATACCCCAACCTAAATGGTTTAAACTACATCAAATCAAGTACCAAAAACAAATGGGTGATTTATTTCATAAATCTTTGGAAAAAGAGTCAGTGCTTTTTGCATTAGCGCAGCATGTAACTCTTGTAAAAGGAAGTGGGTGGGCTACTTTGAAAGGAAGCGAAGGCATAAGCATTTTAAATCGTTACCAGCACTTTCATTTACTGTACCTGCCAGTATCTACCAAGCCCCCGAAATAGACCAAGTACAATTATATGTGTATTTTACAACAAACTGGGATAATGAAAACGAATGCCAAAAATGGTTGAAAAAGTATTTGTAAGGGAATATTTGGAAAGTCTCAAAGAAGATGCAGAACTGGACTACATTTTGTTTTCTACTGGAAGCAATGGGTTTCAAGATTGTAGAACTACAAAAGGTTCAAGGGCAATCTCAGTATTAAAAGAATATTGTAGCAGTTAAAGTAATGAGGCATTTCTTATAAATGGTTTTTTGAGAGCTTAAAGGCTATGATGATCAGAGATATTGACAGCGAACCTATATGAAGCCCGATGGCATTAGAGACTCTCTTATCAGGCAAAGATGCCGATTTTTCCTATAATGGGATTCCCAATTTCAATCAGCTACCTAAAAAGGTGGTTCTTGTTCATAATGGAATTATTAAAACAAACATTTGAAGTAACATTTAATGGTTTCATAAAGCAAAATTTCGGTGAAGAAGAATTTGAACGTTGGGACATTTATCGCTTAACCGACCTGTTTGGCCAATATCTTTTTGGCGAATATCTGCTGACAGACCAAGACAATATAAAGCTGCTTAGAGAATACTTATTTTTTTAACAGAGCCGGAATATAGGTTTAACGATATATTTTGATTCATAGGGTTATCAATCGATATAAGCAGAAACCTAACCAAAGGGAATTGGTTAAGCTACTGGCAACGTCGAATTTGTTAGCTGTGTTAATATGGCATTATAGCAAAGAAACCAATAATTTACACCCTGCAAAATACGCCATTTACCTCTTAGTTCTTCAAACTTGGTCTTTTATACTTTCTAAAAAAAGCTCAAAAAAAGAAAAAGTACCTTGAAGCTTTAACAAATTATTAAACAATCAATTACGTTTTCTCAACGAATATTTTTGAGAAAACATTACCTGTTGCACTTACTTCTAAAGGACTTTTTACCACTGTCGGTTTTTCCTTTGAACCAATTGGGTACCGGCTTAGGGCTTTTCAGTATCTTGATGATTTGATTTTTTCTCAATGTCAAATGCATCTGTACATGATTTAACTGAGCTTACAACCTATGAAAACAGGCAGAAAGAAGAAATAAAGTTATTGGTTAAAAACAATTTTGATGCGCTTACCTGTCCTATTATGGATAATCAGCTTATTCCGATCGTTCATCTTTTTTCTTTTTTTTCTACATGTCAGGAAATGTCAAATCATGACGGAGAGTTTCTAATACAGTATTTAGTGAAATGTTTAGATCAAGTTTGTATCAGGTATAAAACAAAAAATATTCTCCCATTGCTCGGCACTGAAATTGAGCCGTTAATTAATCTGGAAATCAACGGAGAACGACCATCTGATTACTCTGATGGGTCATCTCTACTCATCAATGTATTACTTGAATTGACAGCCATTTTTAATCTGGAGTTCTTATATGTACAGTGCCGCGAAGTATTTAAAGATTTAGTGAATCTTCAAGTACTGTATCCTTTGGCTGACTTAGATGAATTAGAAATAAGTTTGTTTTCTAAACCACTGGATCAGGAGTACTATGCTGAAACTTCTATTTTATTGCCGGTTAGCTTTGAAGATTTTAAGAACAAAACGAGAAATAAATACAGAAATCCGGTAGTTTTCAAGACGAACACTGCCGGTTATGATTTTTTGAAGATTTCAGCACAGTCATTTTATCGAAGTGAGCCTTTTCCTTTTGAATGGAGGCAGCTTTTTGACAGAGTTAATGTCCAAACAGTTAACCATTGATTTTTATCTCAACAATGCGCCTTCGGCAAAACAGACGCTCTGACGCTGATAGGTGGTGCGTAGGGATATGGTCAGCGGCAGTGTGCCTGTGCGGGGGCGATGGAGCGGCCGAACCAACTGACAAACGGAGTGAGGAATTGGCGAGGCGGCTCCATCGCGCTGGTTGCGCTCAGGCGTTAATGGGTTGGTATTTAGTACTATGCCGTTTCATGTGTCCGCTTAGAGCCTTGGGAGAATCTGTCGTAAAATCACAGTAAGGGCATTCATACGATTTTGATTTTTTCGCATTTATGGTCGCATTTGCGCGTGGACTTTGCAAAAGCAGCGGTGCTTTTGCTTTCGTTTCCGCTTTTTCGGTTGCTTTTGGTTCGCTTTCTGCTTTTATGGTGCTTTTGTCGGGTGCTTCTTCGGCCAAAAATTCAATTAAGTCCACGCCACAGGC
Source organism: Runella sp. (assembly GCA_044228585.1). Taxonomy (GTDB): domain Bacteria; phylum Bacteroidota; class Bacteroidia; order Cytophagales; family Spirosomataceae; genus Runella. The sequence continues at coordinate 30,503 of JBGAUP010000035.1, forward strand.
GTTGGCAAAAAGTACCATTCGGCTCAATTTTAAATTGCGCAATGCCGTGTTTTGGGTTTGCCAGTATTCCGTCCGCAGGCGGAATAACTGGCGTAGGTAGGTCTCGTACATTTTTTAGGAGAGAGAAGGCAGTAGTAAGGAGTGAAGGGATTTCAGGCCGCTGATTGGAGTTGCCATGAACTTGGAACGTAGTCGTACTCTTTCCATTTACGAAGCAAGGCTTGGTACTTTTTACGACCTCCAGCAATAAAATCACGGTCGGCCTCAAAGAAGTATAATCCATGCGGAGCTTTTTTGGCAATCCCGATGAATATAAACCGTTTGGCCCCAACTGAATCCATGTAAAAAGCTGCTTGTCTGTCGTAGTCATAATCGAGACAGGATTTTACAAATCGCTCGTAACTTGGTTGGCTTGTGGTTTTTAAGTCCACAATCAAGTGGTTTTTAAAGTTGAGGTCGAGTTTGGTTTTGCAAGGGAGTTCGGTACTGGGGTCGGTGAATAGATGAACCTGTTCTTTGGAAGCAAATTGTAGAATCCACTGACAAAACTTATCGGATCGGACTTGTTGGCTGAGGTGTTGAACTAGGTCCATGTCCACGTGTTCGGGGGCTATAATTGGTTTTTTAGGCTCTAATATTCGTTCGTGTAGAGTTGCCCCAAAGTCGAATGCTTTTTGGGGTTTGAAGTTAGGGCGGCCAAAGAGGTAATTACGAAACTCGGTTAGGTCGCTGTTGGAGATGGCGGGGATTTGGCGGTAGTTGGTAGTGATTAATGTCATTTTAAGCTGATGTCTTTGTTAAGTTGAAAGCCTTATTTACTTCGTTTTGACAGTTTTTATTTGGTTCTTATGTCGCTCCTGGCCGCTGGGCCCCGCTTTCTATCTCAACGCTTCGGTCTTTCGGGCGCTGCGCTTTTTCCGAAATCCCTAATGCGTTTCGACAGAAAGCTGGAAATGAAGCAACAGAGTTGCGTTTGGTTTTGATGTGGTTAGAGATACGATTCGCAGAATTGAAAAGCGTCTTGATTGATGCGGGCGAGTGTGCCAAGGGCATTACCGAAGGTGGTTTCTTTGGCTTTTCTGACGTGGGTGGTGTAGTGGGTGACACCGTTGAAGAGGCCAAAGAGGTTATCACCGAGTGCTAATGTCTCTTTATCAATCGACTTCCAAAGGTCGTCGACGATGTTTTGTTTTCTGGTGGACATTTCAGCCGTACCCAAACGCTCCTCTTCATTCATTCTCGCCAATCGCTGTACTAACGCCTCTGACAAACTCGCATCAATTTCTACCTCTGCCATGCGCTCCATTTGATTGAAAAGGTGCTTACGCTCTTTTTGATAGGTTTCAAAGTATCTGAGCAACTGGTCAATTTTACTGTCGTGGTTCTTGGTGTGACTGACCTGTAACTGTCGGAACATTTTGGAAAAGCGATTGCTACAACGAATCATTTTACTTGAATTTCCAATAAAAAAGCCCGTGCTTGAATCATGGGAATTACCAATGAGCATAAAATCTTGGAAATCGAAACCCTGTACTTTTATCAGCTCCGTACATTCTAAAAACGCCAGTACTTTCTTACCTCCCTCAAACTCATCATAGCATTTAACGGGAAAACCCGTGATGGTTGACATTCGGTCAACCACTTCCAAGAATCGTTCGTTTTTAGTCGGGGTATAACTTGCCTTTGTGACGTTGAGTAAGCCGTCATTATCACTCCTAAAAAGGGCTTTATAGCCCCGTACAGGCTGATTGTTAGAGAAAATGGGCTTCTCTACTACTTCCCATGAAAGCCCCCTAACCCCCAATGGGGGAATCTCTAAATTTGTTTGGTTTTGTGCTACGTTTTGCATATTTTTGAGTCATTAAAATTTATGTAATTGAACCGATAGCGGCGGGGTGTTTGCCCTGCCGCTATTTCTTTTTACCTCACCCCCTGCCCC
>JBGAUP010000418.1:0-3723 GCA_044228585.1 Runella sp.
ACCATTGATACTAATCTTAGTAGTGGCAAATGTAAGCGCCCCCATCTGGCTGGTCATATCCATGGTATTGGCAAATTTGATTCCCTCCACTTCTTTGTAATCCGAAAACGAGATTTCACCCTCTTGTCCCTGCATAGTAGCTTTCAATTTGGTCAGCATGTAGGTCGTAGCATCAATATACTCTTCCATTACCTGCCCATCTTTGGTCGTGATTTTGAGACGAAAGGCATCTGATTTTTCTACTTTTTCTTTTCCTACAAGCTCTACTTTGTTACCTTTTTCTTTGTAGTTGAACAAAGGTCCAAAAGGGTCTAACTGCCCTATTTGTTGTTGTATCATCTCAGCAGGCATATCTTCGGGTTCGCCAGTGCCTTGCATCATCACAGGCCGTATCATCCAGCCAGTAGTACCATCCACGACCTGAATCATGGAGTTTCCCATTACTGATGATTCAGTACGAATGGCTTTCCCTATCATTATCACTGTTTTTGTGGGAATCTCCATGCTTTGTACCGCCAAAGTACGATCAATGGATAAGGTTTTTACAGCCTTGAGCTTTTCAGCCCCCCCAAGGGCTGCAATGTGTTTATCCACAATTTCATCCACGGTTTGTGCATAAGCACTTGCTGATACCAATGCGACCAATGCCGCAGCCAAAAATTTGTTAGTTTTCATTGTATGTTAGTTATGGTTGTTGTATAGAAGAATTCTTTCCTAAAAGTGACTATCGGTTTCGTTGTGGAGTGCCACCTGTAGGTGCACCGCCCCCGTTTTGTCCGCCTTCTGTTTTTACGTCATCGTTATTGACCGAACGAGCTTTCTTTTTAGGGGCTTCGGTAGTCATTTTACCAATTTTGTAGGTAAATGTCAGGCGTACGCCACGGTTGTAAAGATAGACATTACTTACTTGACTGAATACGGGTGATTTAAGCTCGGAGTGGATATTGAATCGGTTACTAAAAAAGTTCTCCCCTGCTAAGCCTAAGCTTCCTTTTTTGTTTTTGAAATCTTTCTTGATTCCCAACGTGTAGAAAGCAAAACCTCCTTGAAGCCCTTGCAATTGTACTTGACGGCCTTGCAGAAATCCGAAGGCTTGCACTCCCCAACCATTTTTAAACTGCGCTTGCGAAAACATCCCCCCACTGACGTTGAAGCCATCGTTGGTAAAATCTTGCGAAACGCCATTTTCCCCCATAGCCTGTCCACTCAAGGTAGTGTAAAATACATTGGAGAACAACCCTACGTTGATTTTGGAAGTGACTGCAATATTAGCAAAGAGATTAGTTCCATACGCATGTTGGCGGCCAATGTTTTCGTAGGTGGTAATAATCGCTCCCGCCAACGTATCCGAATTACGTCGTACTTGCGTGATGGCGTTGTTGGTGACACGCCCGAAGAACGTGGCATTGATAAATACTTTTTTAATGGTCTTGCTCAATGCCAACTCAAAGTTGTTGGTCAATTCGGGACGCAAACTTGGATTTCCAATCGTAATGTTTTGTGGGTTGGCTGCGTTGAAGTTGGGGTTCAATTGCTGCAATCCCGGACGCTGAATACGGCGATTATAGCCTAATTTAAGCGTGGTTCCTTTAATGGTTTTAGAGGCATTTAAACTCGGCACCAACACGCCATAATCTCCCACACCAACGGGACCTCCTTCGCGAGTACTGGCATCAATAAACGTATGCTCATACCGCAACCCGCCTTTGAAAGTATAGCGTTTTTTGGTGGTATAAGTATAAGAGCTATAGCCCGCTGCAATGTTTTGGTGGTAAATCAGTTCACCTGAAGGTTGGTTGATTTCGGTAGTAAAATTTCCAGTGGGTCCTGCCAACAAATAACGGTAGTCACTGTTGACCTGACGAAAAATGCCTTTTGCTCCAAATTCAATCATCTGATTTTTCTTGATAGGCGTTTGGTAATCAGTCTGTAAGGTAAACTCTTGGTTCAAGTTGGAATTTAAGTTACGTTGGCGACTCAATAAGCTACCCTCTCCCGTTAGAATGTTGGCATCGAAATTATTGGTCAGGTCATTGCGGCTATACAGCGTCGAAATGCTCCATTCCTGTTGTGGTTTTTTGTAGGTATGTAAGTAATCTACATTGATGTCAACCGTTCCAGATAGGTTCTTTACATCTACATCGCGGCGAGAAGTAGCTCCTGTTGCACCATTGGTAATCAATTCGGTCACCAAATCTTGCTGGCTTTTCATGTTACGCGCACCGTAACGCACGCCTGCTGTTAAGCTTTGATTTTTGGCCAAGTCGTAGTCAAAACCCAAGTTGTATTGACCAAATAAAAATTCGCTGTAGCCATCGCCTTTCTGCCGCGTAAGAGTCGTTACTTTATTGACAATGCTGGTTTGATCCATGTTGGTTTTGGTAATGGTATTGTAATTGGCACGACCAAATCCACCCAACGTAAATCCTGCTTTGCCTTTGCGGTAATTGCCGTTGAGTGCCAAGCTGGAACCTCTGTTTCCTACCCCAGAATCTACGTTCAAGTTCATCCCTTGGAGGTTGTTCTTTTTAGTGATGATGTTGATAATCCCACCCGACCCTTCGGCGTCATATTTGGCCGATGGACTGGTGATTACCTCCACCGTCTTGATTTGGTCGGCAGGAATTTGCTTCAAGGCATCCGATATACTGCTTGCGATGATGGTACTGGGCTTGTTGTTAATCAATACCCGAATGTTTGAACTACCGCGGAGCGATACGTTTCCATCCAAATCTACCGTGAGTAATGGCACTTTGCGTAATACGTCAGTGGCATCGCCGCCCTTGGCCGCAATGTCTTTGTCGGCATTATAGACCAAACGGTCCACTTTCTCTTCGATAAGAGCCGCTTGACCCGTCACCACCACTTCATTGAGGGTTTGAACATTAGGGGTAAGTTTAATAACCCCCAACTCCAACTCTTGGCCTTTCGTCAACTTGATGTTGTCAATGGTTTTATTTTTGAATCCGATAAAGGAAATCAGCAGTTGGTACTCTCCTTCTACGACTTTGTTGAGTACAAATTTTCCTTTTTCATCGGCAACAGTTCCGTCAATAGCTTTACCCGTTGTTTTGTTGTAAAGCGCGATATTGGCAAACTCGACCGCTTTTGTGACGGAAGAATCTACCACAAACCCTATGATTTTAGCATTTCCTTTGGGGCTTTGGTCGGTAGCTGTGCCTGGGATAGATTTTTGAGAAGGTATGCCTCCCATTGGAAACTGTGCCTTAACGGACGTCAGAAGAGTGGAGGCAAAAAATGTAATGGCGAGAAGTAAAGGTGTTCGTTTCATGGCCGTTGTTTGATTTAACGGTACAAAAGTGGCATAGAAACGAAGGCTTGGGTAGTAAAAAAGGATAAAGTCCGATTTTGGAAGGATAGACCCCCGTTATTGACTGACGAAACGTTTTTTCGGAAAATAAACTAAAAGTTAAAACTCATTTGGATAAATCCAAGAAAAAGTGGCAAAACCATTCAATTTTGCCACTTTTCAATCTCTATTTAACAACCAGATACGTAGCTGATAGCCAAAATATTACTCTAAGTTCTTCATTAAGTGTTAATATCATCGGACAAATTTGGAAAAAGAAATCGAAGATACGCTCACCCAATGTGAAATCGGAGTAAGAAGTTTAGATCCTCTCTTTGCACTATTTTTTCTTGTCCATAAACGAACTAAACCTGTCCGTTTATGGACATTTTTTTACTTAAACCAAAACAATG
>JBGAUP010000419.1:0-3706 GCA_044228585.1 Runella sp.
AGAGGGGTTTTCCAACCTCTAACACGTTGTATGCCAAGGCATTATTGGCAAATCGAATGAGTTTCTTACGGCCCAAGAGTTCAATATTTTTGATGATACTGTACTTAGATGCGCTCTATTCAATTCTGAGCGGTCGGCAAAAGTACGAAATTAAGAAGGGTAACGAGCAAGGAAGAATTGCTTTAATAAAATAGATGGAGTCAAATTCCATTTTAAACCTACACCTTCTAAATCCAATGAAAAATAAACCGACCCCCGAATCTCGCCGCGAGTTTTTGGTTAAGGCCGCCACTGCCGCCCTGACCACTCCTCTTTTGTTCAATAACGAAGCCCACGCTGCCCCCCCCAAACTCCGTCATGCCTGCATTGGCGTAGGAGGTATGGGTTGGGGAGATTTGCAACAGTTCAAGAAACACGCCAACGTCGAAATCGTCGCGCTCTGTGACGTGGACGAAAAAAACCTCAAACGCGCCGCCGAGTTTGTCCCCAGTGCCAAAACCTACACCGATTGGCGGGAATTGTTCAAAGCCGAAGCTGAAAATATAGATTCTGTCAACGTCAGCGTACCCGACCACAATCACTTCCCCATCGCCGTAGAGGCCATCCGTCTCAAAAAGCACGTGTATTGCCAAAAACCCATGTGCCACGATGTAGCTGAAGTACGGGCCTTGACCAAAGCAGCCATCAAGGCAGGAGTCACCACCCAACTCGGCACCCAAATAGCCTCTGGCATGGGCGACCGTACAGCCGTGCAGTTAATCAAACAAGGCATTATCGGCAAAATAAAACACGCCTATTTGTGTTCCAATCGTCCTGGGGCGGTGGCAAAATACCGCTTGGTAGGCCCGCGGCCCACCGAAACCCACGAAGTGCCCGCCCATTTGCATTGGGAGCAGTGGCTCGGCACCGCCCCCGTTCGGCCCTACGCCCCAGACATTTACCACCCTGCTATTTGGCGCACTTGGCAAGATTTCGGCACGGGTTGGTCGGGCGACATTGGCTGTCATATTTTTGACGCCGTTTGGAAAGGTCTGGGTATGAAAGCCCCTTTATCCGTAATAGCAGAAGTCCAAAAATCGTGGAAAGAATCCCCAGAACGGCGGGCTGATACGTGGCCACAGGGAAATCACATTACATGGCAGTTTCCTGGCAATGACCTCACCGCCGCCAACACCCTCCAAGTAGAATGGTTTGACGGTGAGTTTTATCCGCCCCAAGAAATTAGGGATTTATACAAAGACGGCGAATATCCCGCCGAATCGGCCATGTTGATTGGCACGGAGGGCGCGATATTGATTCCTCACCAAAAAATGCCCGTGGTCATTCCCTTCCCCAACGGAAAGGTAAAAGACTACACCCTGCCCACGTTGGTTGAGCGTAACCATTATCATCATTTCGTGGATGCGTGTTTGGGCGGCGACAAAACCGAATCTCACTTTGCGCAGTCCGGCCCCATGACCGAAGCGGTTTTGCTGGGGACGGTAGCGATTCGAGTACCTGACCAACTGCTCCAGTGGGATTCCGCCAAAATGAAGTTTCCGAACTATCCGGAGGCAGAAAAGTATTTGCGCCGCAGGTACCGAGAAGGCTGGGGGTAGTGCCTCCGTTTGAAGACGCATTGCTCATTTTGTACTGTTTTATTCTATATCACCAAGAAGACAACAAATACTTTGTGTCAATTAGCGAATTATGCCTCACCCTATAAAACCGCATACCAATAAAAAATATGAAAGCAAACGAGACCAAAGTAGATAAGTTTTTAGCGACAAATGAAACGACTTTTGCAATTCCAGTTTATCAAAGAAACTACGATTGGACTCTGACCCAATGCAAGCAACTTCTTCACGACATAATTGAAACAGGAAAGAACGATAAGACCAACGCACATTTTATTGGTAGCATAGTTTACGTTCATGATGATGTTTATACAGCATCAGGGCTAACGGAATTAACCATAATTGACGGGCAACAAAGACTGACGACAATAACCCTGATTTACATTGCACTTTACCGACTTGCCAAGCAACTTGACAATCAAATGTTGGTAAACCGAATCCATAAGACATACTTGATAAATGAATTTGCACCAGAAGCAGAAAAACTTAAACTTAAACCGACCGAAAACAATAAAGAAGCTTTAAGACACATTTTGAGCTCAACCGATGGCGAAGAATTTAAAGGATATTCAAAAATCATCGAAAACTTTGAGTATTTCAGGTCAGCTATTACCCATGAAAATTTTGAAACCGTTCAGCGTGGTTTGTCCAAACTAATTTTCGTTGACATCGCACTCGACAGGCAAAAAGATAACCCACAGAGAATTTTTGAAAGTCTTAATTCTACAGGACTGGAGCTTTCACAAGCCGACCTAATCAGAAACTACATCCTGATGGGGCTTTCTCGAACAAACCAAGAGAAAATCTACAAAAGCTATTGGGAAGTTATTGAAAAAAACGCCAAGGACGAAACACTTAATAAAACGAGAGTATCAGAATTTATTCGAGACTACCTGACCTTAAAGAACAAAGAAATCCCAAACAAGGGTGATGTTTATGTGACCTTTAAGGCAAATTACCCAACGACAACCGTTGACGACTTGGAAGAGATTTTATCAGAATTGAAATCTCTCAGTAAGTTTTACAACAAACTTGTAAATCCAAAAAATGAAGCAGATAGAGAAATTAGGCAACAGCTTGAATATATAAGCAGACTTGAAATAAATGTTGCTTTTCCATTCCTAATGAAAGTTTATGAAGACTATTCAAATAGCTTAATTGACAAGACTACTTTCATTTCAGTATTATCATTGGTGCAATCATTTACTTTTAGACGATTCATTTTAGGATTGCCCACAAATGCACTGAATAAAATATTCATGACTTTGTATGACAAGGTAGAACAAGACAATTACCTTGTTTCAATTCAAAAATCGTTAATGCAAAGGTCAGGCGTTCAACGCTTCCCCCGAAACACAGAAACCATTAACGCCCTTAAAGAAAAAGATGTTTACAACATAAAACCGAAAAACAGAACTTACTTACTGGAAAGAATTGAAAACTTTCAAAACACCGAACCTGTAATCATTGAAGGAAATTCGGATATCACAATCGAACATATTTTTCCGCAAAATCCTGACCCTAAATGGAAAATTGAACTTGGAGCAGACGAATACAATTTTATCAAAGAGAATTATCTGAATACCATCGGAAACTTAACATTATCAGGCAATAACGGAAAACTTGGCAACAAACCCTTTGCAGACAAACAAGTGATGAATATTGATGGTAAAGAACAAGGCTATAAGTTCAGCAGACTTTGGTTAAATCGAGACCTTAAAGAAAAAGCTAAATGGGACAAGGAAGAAATTGAATTACGTGCCAATCAAATTGCTGAACGCTTTTTGAAAATTTGGGAAATACCTGACATTGAAATTGATGAACAATCAAATAATGATGAAGTAAACATTTTTGATGCAGACGACCCAACACATAAAAGATTAGAATACGCGATATTCTTTGACCAAAAACTTGAAGTATCACAAGTAGCAAAACTATATGTTGAAGTATTTAAACAACGAGCCTGTTTAAACTTTTGATTTTTTATTGATTTTACGTAAGAAAATGACTGAGAATGCCATAAAATGCAATGACATCCAATTTTTAACTGAAAATTCAAACCTCACTAAAAGTGCTTTAAACCCATCAAT
>JBGAUP010000420.1:0-3649 GCA_044228585.1 Runella sp.
TCAGTCAGGTTTTAAAGCCTTCAACACGGTGGCGCGTTCCATCCAAAATCATTATAAGATTCCTTAATTACTTTGATAATCGAAGCACTAACGCTTCAGCAGAGTCCTTCAACCGTGCGACGGATCGTGCCAAAATCAAAGCTTTCCGAGCTTAGTTCAGAGGGGTAAGGAATGTAGAATTCTTCCTTTACCAGTTAACGTAGTTATATGCTTAATCCAATGTTGCTCCGCAAATTTGAACTTGATCCTTTATTTTTCTGAAAAATTAGGAATTTTCTTCTTCCGAATCCACTGACAAGCTTCCCACAAAAGTTTCATATCCGTCAGAAATCTAACATAAACCTCATAGTATATGGTTATATAAAAGCCCTAAGTATCTGTTAATATGAAAGCTTTTTATAGTACCCCAAATTCTCTCAGCTGCTTTTCCATTTCTTGCTGCATATTTTGGGCTTCTTCGGCTGCTTTTTGGGCAAAATCTATTCCTGACGACGCATAAATAATACTCCGAGCCGCATTGACCAACAGTCCACAGTCTTTGTTCATACCGTACTTACAAACATCTTCCATACTTCCCCCCTGAGCACCTACGCCTGGAATCAGCAAAAAGTGGTCGGGAGCTATTTTGCGTACTTGTTTCAACATCGGAGCTTTCGTAGCTCCTACTACATACATAAGACGTTCAGCGCCAGCCCACTGCTGAGAAATCCGAAGTACTCGCTCAAACACAAATTCGTTTTCATTTTCGAGAATAACCTGACTGTTTGCAAATCCAAAATCATCCTCATCATTACGAGTGAGTTTAGGGTTAATCAAACTTGTTTGAAAGTCAGCACTGCCTTCATTTGAAGTTAATGCCAACAAAATCACCCATTTATCTTTAAACTCTAAAAAAGGAGTAACGGAGTCCCGACCCATATAGGGTGCAACGGTGATACTATCGAAAGACATTCCCGAAGAGCTTTTATCAAAAAATGCCTGAGCATACAATGCTGAGGTATTTCCTATATCACCCCGCTTGGCATCGGCAATAGTAAAACATTCTTTGGGAATATATCCTAATGTACGCTGTAAGCTATTCCACCCCCGAGGGCCAAGTGCTTCGTAAAAGGCAATATTAGGTTTATAAGCTACAGCATAAGGGGCCGTAGCATCAATAATCCGTTTATTGAATTCAAAAATTGCATCTGGCTCGCGCAGAATATGTTTAGGTAGTTTTTTTAAATCTGGATCAAGACCTACACACAGGAAAGATTTCTTACGCTTTATTTGCTCAATGAGTTGCTCTCTGGTCATCTTTTAGAAAGGAGGTCAAGATAAAAAAGTGGGAGACAAAAGCTCTAAATGAGTTGTATCGTTGTGTTTCTCTATCGAAAAAGTAGCCGTAGAGTAATCATAATGAAGTAAGTATAATCCCAGATTGGTATGTAAATATTCGTCCATTTTGTGCAAAGGGCGATTGAAAATCGTCGCCAATAATACCCGCATGGCTCGCCCATGCATTGCAACAAGAATCATTTTTTCTTCAGGACGCGAAAGAATTAAATCAATGACAGGTAGTTGTCGTTTTTGAACATCTACAGGGCTTTCTCCTCCCTCTGCCTGTAAGTCCACTTGCCCCCGCTGCCAACTTTCTATCAGCCAACGATAATAATCACTATCCATACTGTTGGGGGTTTTGCCCTCTCTCACTCCCCAGCTGATTTCGTTGAGTCCTTCGTGTGCTTCGTGTGGATAACCTTTCTCCAGAAAACCACGAACACTCTGAACCGTCCGAATGAGTTTTGAGGTATAGATTTTGTCAAAAGTAAGATGCTGATAGGCTTCATAAAATGCTTGGGCCTGTACATGACCCAGGGCATTGAGCTCGGCATCAATTCCGCTACCTTGTACTACGCCTCGGCGATTGTAATCGGTTTCGCCGTGGCGAATTAGATAAATGATTTTTGAAGACAAGTTGTGGGTTATTTAAATTTTATAGACTTTTTGGATTTAGGATTATTGGATAGGTGTAAACCTTGAGTTCGACCACCCTTAAAATCCACCTAAAATCTACTAAAAATCAGTTGAAATATAATATTTTTGATGATACCTACAAAAATACCCCTTTTCCCGATGTTCAACAAAAATATTGCACTCGAACAAATCAAGCAATTAGACAGAAATACTATTGCCAGTCATCTTGGCATTGAATATACCGAAGTGGGCGACGATTACATTATTGCCCGTATGCCCGTTGATCACCGTACGCACCAACCTTTTGGACTCCTACACGGTGGGGCATCGGTAGTATTGGCTGAAACCGTCGGTAGTATTGCCTCTTATTTGCTTATCTCTGACCCCACCAAACAACAAGCCGTCGGACTTGACATCAACGCCAACCACATTCGCGGGGTCAAGAGTGGGTGGGTGTATGGTAAAGCCACTCCCATTCACATTGGACGTTTAACACACGTTTGGGAAATCAAAATTACCGATGAAATGGGGAAGTTGGTATGTATTAGCCGACTAACAATGGCCATCATTTCAATAGTGTAAACGCTTTTTTATAAGCTATTTGCGTTTAACCACTATTTTTTCTTCAAATTAAGACCATATCCTTTCAAAATACCTCGCGCTAAAGCGGTTTTGTGAACTTCATCGGCACCGTCGTAGATGCGGGCAGCTCGTTCGTGTGCGTACCAGTACGAAAGCAGGATATCGCTGGTCATTCCTAAGCCCCCGTGGGTCTGAATAGCTCGATCAATGACGCGCAGCATCATATTGGCTGTAAAAAATTTAATCATTGAAATCTCATCGCGTACGGCAGCCGCTCCCTGCTCGTCTATGTGCTTAGCCGTACGCAAGACCAACAATCGTGCAGCGTCAATCTCCGCCCTACTTTCAGCAATAAATCCTTGAATGAACTGCTTTTCACCTAAAAACACCCCTTCTTCCATTTCACGACTTACTGCATAGCGACACATCAAATCAAAGCTACGCTCGGCAATTCCAATAAAACGCATACAATGATGTATTCGTCCTGGGCCGAGGCGTTCCTGAGCCAGCAAAAAGCCCGAACCTTCTATACCAATCAAATTGGCTTGTGGTACACGTACATTTTCGTACAACATTTCTGCATGACTTGCCCAGCTATCACCTGCATGACCCATAATTGGGATATTACGTATCAATTTTACCCCTGGAGTATCCATTGGCACTAAAATTTGACTTGCGCGTTTATGGGGAGCTGCATCTGGATTGGTGACGGCCATCACCACCGCAAACGCCGCCCCATCGGCACTGCTGGTAAACCATTTATGACCATTTATTACATAATCATCGCCGTCCTTTACGGCCATCGTTCCCATTCTTATAGGGTTTGAACCGGCAAACTCAGGTTCGGTCATGCTGAAACAACTCCGAATTTCACCGTTCATCAACGGTTTTAAGTAGCGCTCTTTGAGGTGTTTTGGCGCGTATTTGTGCATGAGTTCGGTATTCCCAATATCAGGGGCTTGGGTATTAAACACAAAATGCCCAAAAGGTGAACTTGCCAATACTTCGCTGATTTGACCAAATTCGCAGAGGGTTAAATCCAGCCCGCCATCTTCTTTAGGTAGGTGTAAACCCCACAAACCCGCTTTCTTTACCAACTGCCGTTTTTGCT
>JBGAUP010000036.1:0-28381 GCA_044228585.1 Runella sp.
TTTTTCCCTTTTGCTGTTCTATTTTTTGGGAGCGTGATGGCCCATTCGCAGCAGTTATTGGATAGCAAAGAATTGTTTCTGAAACAAAATCCGCAAAATAAAGTGTATTTTCGGGCCGATGGGCGATATTTAGTCTTAGATGTTTTTCGGATGGGGAAAATCAAACGTCATCGTTTCTTTGTAGGAGATGAATTAACTTTTAAACTCAGACACGGACGGAAACGTTATCGCGAAAATATTTCGGCTATATCAGACAGCTCGTTTACATTCTCTCATTTCAACGATATCCTTAACGAATCTGAACACTCGGAAATCAAGCTCCGAGATATTCGCAAAATCAAAATTTACCGCCGAATCCCGTGGGTAACGCAGGGGGCTTATATGTTGCCCGTTGCGGGTGGATTATTTCTCTTGAGTGATACATTTATCTACCGTGGTGGGATGGATTTTCGGATACAGTTTGATCCAAAATCTGCCCTTATTGCGGGGGGAATTGCTTCTTTGGGGGTAGTTTGTGCCAAGCTGAGTTTTCCTACTTATCGGGTTGGAGCACGGAATCGGCTGAAAGTACTGCAGGTATATTAAACACTTTCCCTTCCTCGGCTATTTCTGTGTTTGCAAATACGGATTGTGCTTCGCTCAGAAAAGTATCGAAGGTTTTGTAACGGGACGAAAAATGCCCAATCAGTAGCTTGCCTACTTGAGATTTTTGGGCAATGGTGGCGGCTTCGCGGGCGGTAGAGTGGTAACGGTCGGTAGCTTGTTGGGCCAAATCGTCCTGAAAAGTGGCTTCGTGATAGAGCAAATTTACCTCTTTGATGAGAGGAATAATGGATTCATCGTAGCGAGTGTCAGAGCAGTAAGCATAGCTACGGGGAGGAAGGGCGGGAAGCGTAAATTCTTCATAGCTATACAGTAAACTGCCCGCTTCATCATACACATCTTCTCCGTTTTTAAGCTGGCGTAGGTATTCATACGGCATGTCGTCGAAGAGCTTCTCCTTGATAAGTTTACGTTTTTGGGGTTTTTCGCGGAATAAAAAACCCGCGCAGGGTACACGGTGGCTTAGGGGAATAGTATGTACGGTAAAGTATTGATTATCAAATATTTGATATGCAAGAGTAGTGTCGGTAGCGGTAAAATGAATAGGATATTGCAAAGGCGTTTGCGAATATTTAAACTGAAGCGTAAGTATTTCATCCAATCCGCGAGGGCCGAACAATAAAAGCTCATCAGTACGTCCACCCAAATTGAGACTGGAAAGTAACCCAATAAGCCCAAAGTAATGGTCACCGTGCAAGTGACTGATGAAAACACCTTTCAATCGTCCTGGCCTGATTCTGTGTTCGAGTAGTCGAAATTGGGTACCTTCTCCGCAGTCAATCAGAAAACTTTCATTTTCGTAGGTGAGCAACTGCGAAGAAGGGTGTCGTTCAATGGTGGGCGTGGCCGAACCCGCGCCCAAAATCATTATGGAGAATTGCATTAAGGTTTTTCGCTCTGAGTATAGCCGTCTGCGTCCATGTCGTCGTCGTTAAAATCGTCGCTTTCGGCGCCAAATTCATTTTCTAAATCATTCATAAAAACGGCATCAATGGCTTCTTCCACGCTTGGTAAAATGGTGACATCCCGAATTTTGCCCTCAATGAGCATATCCACAAAATCATCGTTGTCCGATACCAATACCATAATTCCGAGTTCTCTTGAGCATAGCATGTTCACTTTTTTGAGAATACTAATGCCCGCACTATCAATGGTTTGGGTGGGTGAAAAGTCAATGATGAGGTTATGAAAGCCTTCTCTAAACAAATCGCGTGAAATGATTTCGAAGTCAGTGGCTAATGCACCGCCAAAGTCAATTTCTTGAATGTTGACAAGGGCATATTGTTCGTGTTTTACAATGGTATGATTCATTGGGTTTGTATGGAAGTTAATAGTTAGGAGTTAAAAAATAAGTTCAACAGATAACAATTAACGGCTTTTGAGGTAACGAATTATGTGTATTTGCTTACGGCAAAATTAACGAACGCTTTACATTTTCTTCAATTCTGGATAAAATATCTTCTGATTGGGCTTTGATAAAAGGCTTGCCAGTCACTTTTTCGTAAAGCTCAATGTAGCGAGCCGAAATTTGTGCTACCCATTCGTCGGACATTTCGGGAACAGATTGCCCTTCTTTGCCTTGAAATCCGTTAGCAATGAGCCATTCTCGTACAAATTCTTTAGAAAGTTGCTTTTGTGGTAAGCCTTTTTGTTGGTTCTGTTCGTAAACATCCGCGTAAAAATAACGCGATGAGTCGGGGGTGTGTACCTCGTCAATGAGGTAAATTTTGCCTTCATTTTTTCCAAACTCATACTTCGTGTCCACCAAAATAAGTCCTTGTTGAGCCGCCATTTGAGTGCCTTTGGCAAAGAGAGACAAAGCGTATTTTTCGAGTTGTGAATAATCTTCTTCCGAAACAATACCTCGTTCGATGATTTGCTCGCGGGAGATGTCTTCGTCGTGGCCTTCGTGGGCTTTGGTGGTAGGAGTGATGATGGGAGTGGGCAGCTTGTCGTTTTCTTTCAATCCCTCGGGCAATCCCACACCACATACCGACCGTTTTCCCGCTTTATATTCCCGTGCCGCGTGTCCTGCTAAGTAACCTCGTACGACCATTTCGACGGGAAAAGTTTCGCATTTTTTTCCTACGCTGACGTTAGGGTCGGGAACATCTATGAGCCAATTGGGGACGATGTCGGCAGTGGCGCGTAAAAAATGTTCGGCGATTTGATTTAACACTTGACCTTTTTAGGGAATGGCCCTTGGCAAAATCACGTCAAAGGCCGAGATGCGGTCGCTGGCAATCATGACGATACGGTCTTCAAAACTATATACATCGCGAACTTTGCCGCGGTAAAATCCCGTTTGATTGGGGAAATGAAAATGAGTTTGTGTTAATGTTTGCACTATTTAGGCGGTTTGTGGTTGATTATTACTGTGACAATCACTTCTTGCTTTTAGCTGTTTACCATTTTCCTTTGCTTTCGTCGGCAGGTGTGGTAGAGCGGTGTTTTTGTTGTTGTAAATACTGAATTTCGGAAGCTTTGAGCGCGTCTAATATCATCATGGCTTGTGCTTCGCTCATTTTCATATTTTGTAATTGATTCAATAGGTTCTTTTTTTCTTCGGTTTTTTGTACCTCTTGGGCTGTTTTAGGCAAGGCTGAAGGCGGCGGTTGCTCCGTTTTTTGCGGTGTAGGTTTTAGCTTGGGTAGGCTTTCTTTCCCGCTAAAAGCTTTCTTTAGGAGTTCGTAATTGTATTGTGCCTTTTGATTGTCAGGGTTTTTTCGGAGACTTTCCTTGAAATAGCTTAGTGCCGTCAAAGTATCTTTGTCGAGTGTTTCTATGATTCCGAGTTGATTATAAGCACGAGAAGACAACAGACTGTTTGGAACCTTCGACAAGCGATGGTAATAATGACGCGCTTTTTGCAGTTGGTTTAATTGAAAATAAGCATGGGCTAAATTTAAGCGTGCTTCGGGTTCGGCAAATAACGATGAATTGGAGATGTTTTGATACGCGTCGAGGGCTTTTTGATAATCTTTCTCTTGAAAAGCTTTTTGACCTTCAATTTTGGCGCGATTGCTTCGCGAAATCGTGTCAAAAGAACGATTGTCCCAAATCCAAAGGAGTAATGAGAGAAGAAGTGATGGAATCATTTTTTTAGTCCACGGTCAATAGTCAATAGTGGGTTTTTATGAGAGGTACTGCAAACTATATAAACAGGCCACTGTAAACTGCTTACTGTGAACTGCCCACTGCTCACTTGCAAAGATAGTGTTTTTTAATTTTTGGCACAGTTTTGGAGATATTCGACATATCACCTTACATTTGATTTGTTTTCCAATTAGCGTGGTTATGTCAAAATCTAAGAAGGGGACTCCTCAACCCATAAAAACACCTCAAAAACAGCAAGTTGAACCTACTCCCGTTTCGATTCTGTCGAAAGAAAGCTTTACGGTAGAGTTGCCTCAAACCGCAAAAACACCTTCGGTGAATAACCCTCTTTTTCGTAAAATATTTTGGGGATTGGCCTTGGTATTACTCGTAGGAATGCCTTTGTTGAGTACCCAATACGGCATCACTGCCGATGAATGGGGCAATAAGGCTTACGGTGAATTGTGTTTGGATTACTTTACGAGTTTAGGAGAAAAAAAAGAAGCACTTTCTTACGCTCCGCGGGGGGGGGAGGTGATGTACTGCTACGGGCCAACCCTCGATTTGATTTCGGCGGCGGTGTATCGCACTACTGGTAGCGACCCATACACCGTAAGGCATATTTTGCTTTCATTGATGGGCGTGTTGATTATCGTAGGTACGGGTCTTACGGGGCGTCTTTTGGGCGGCAACTGGCGGGTTGGTGTATTGGCGATGGCATTTGCGCTGTTTTCTCCGCGTATTTTTGGGGATTCTATGAACAATCCCAAGGATATTACCTTTGCGGCAGGATATATACTGACGGTGTGTTTTCTGATTAAATTTTTGCAAGAACTTCCGAAACCGTCTTGGCGAACTACACTTTTGGTGGTAGCAGGTATTGGAATAGGTCTGGGAAGCCGTGCGCCAGGTTTGGCTTTAGTTGGGTACGTACCATTTTTTGTGGGTGTGGAAGTATTGTTCAGAAAGAGCCTTCGTCAGCTGGTCTTTGGAGATAAAAAGCTGCTGACGAATGTAGCATTGAAAACATTGGTAGCTACTTTGGGGGGCTATTTGCTGGGTATTCTTTTTTGGCCGTTTGCGTTGGCCAATCCCTTTAAAAACCCACTTACTGCCCTTGAAACACTGACTAATTTTCCGATTAGTATTAAAACGTTGTTTGACGGGGCCAAAATTTACTCAACATCACTGCCGTGGTATTACGTACCCAAATACATGATGGTTTCGACTCCCCTGTATTTTTTGCTGGGAGTACTCATTTTTGTGGCTATCTTTCCGTTTGTTCGTAAGCATTTCAATCAACGTTATTTATTATTAGTGCTGTTTGTGGCATTATTTCCGTTGATATACGGAATCTCCAAGAACTCTGCTTTTTACAACGGCTGGCGACACACAACGTTCATTTATCCGCCCTTGGTGGCACTTACAGCCGTTGGGTTTGAATACTTATTCCGCCGTTTTTCGGGAATAGGGCAGAAAGTTTTAGTGGGTGTTTTGGCCATCTTAATGGCGTTACCGTTGTGGTTTATGGTTAAAAACCACCCTTATCAATATACCTACTACAACGAACTGACAGGCGGTACGAAGGGCGCTTTTGGCAAGTATGAAACGGATTATTTTGGGGCAAGTACGCGTGAAATTGCCGATTGGATGAAGAAAAATATCCCGAATATTGAAAAAGATAGCCTTAAAATTGCCAGTGATTATTTCGTGCCTTTGAAAGACTATTTTACGGACTATACTAAGCTCAAAATGGCGTATCGTCGCTATTACCAACGCTCCGAGCACGATTGGGACTATGGCGTCTTTCTTACGGGCCACCTTACGCCGAGT
The DNA here is from genome assembly GCA_044228585.1 of Runella sp. Taxonomy (GTDB): domain Bacteria; phylum Bacteroidota; class Bacteroidia; order Cytophagales; family Spirosomataceae; genus Runella. The sequence continues at coordinate 5,533 of JBGAUP010000036.1, forward strand.
CATTTTAGTAATGGAGACGTTTTTCCACCCGCGGGAACGATTCACAAGATAGAGGTCAATGGAGCACCTATTGGGGTAGTAGTAAAGCGGTTAAGCAAAGATGATTTTCAAGGAGTTCAACTGATTAAGGAGGGAAAAGTAGAGGAAGCTGTTCCCTATTTGGAAAAAGCGCGGCAAATTGACCCTAAAAATGAAGTTGTAAGGCTCTATTTGGCCAATGCCTACGTCAACGTGGGTAAATTCAACGAGGCATTACAGGAGTGCCAGAAAGCCCTTGAAATTTTTCCTGAGTATTTGGGCGCGATGACTACCATGGCGATTGCTTACATCAATCTTAACCAAAGCGATAACGCAATTTTTATGCTCAACGAAGTCCTGAATCAAGACCCTACCAACCGCGACGCCGCCCAATACTTGGCTATTGCGTACGAACGTAAGGGAGATGTAAACGCGGCCAATCAGATCAGAGCGCAGTTGCAGCAGAGAAAATAGCGAGGAAGTTCAATTTTGAAAGTTTGGAGAAAAGCGTGAATTAGTGGATATTTAGACGCCTAAACTAATTCCCCAATCGCTATATCTTTCATTTCTTCTTAATGGTTAACCTTAAAAACCTCCGCAACTCCTTATTATTCATCTACTTTGGTTCTGGATTTGCCGCATTGTTGTACCAAATCGTTTGGCAAAGGTGGCTGGTTTTCTATACTGGAATGAGTACCATGAGTGTGAGTCTAATTGTGTCAGCATTTATGGCAGGATTGGGTTTGGGATATTTGGGTGGAGGTTGGGTAGCCGACCGAAACTCACAAAAACAAAACCTCCGTTACTTTATGATGGCCGAAGGGGGGATTGCGCTATTTGCCCTTTTTAGTAAATATTTCTTATACGACCTTCTTTATCAGCAGGTTGGTTTTCAAAGTGCTTCGCTTTTTCAAACGTATGGGTTGTTGTTTTTGGTCCTTCTCCTTCCCACTTCTCTGATGGGATTTTCGTTGCCCGTGCTTTCAAAAGCAGTGAGGTGGAGCAATGTCTTAGAGCAAGCCCGGTATGTAGGAGGTCTTTATTTTGTAAATACCCTGGGGGCAGCCGTTGGGGCTTGGACGACGGGCATTTGGCTTATCAAATACCTTGGTTTTGCCGACACGGTATGGGTAGGGGCGGGTATCAATGTGGGATGTGCATTGGGAGGGTATTTATTGCTGAGAAGAAAGGATGAAACAGCAGAAGAAAAGAAAGAGAATGAGGCTTTTGTACCCTTAAAAATCACACCGCAGCTCATGGGCTGGGCTGCTCAGTTTGCTTGGTCAGGCTTTGCCGCTATCTCGCTCGAATTGATTTGGTTTCGTATTCTTGAACTCATGGTCAAGTCGGTTTCGATTACGTTTGCGATTTTACTCGGTATTTATTTGGGAGGTTTGGCTCTCGGTACGTTTGTCGGTGCGGGCTGGAAAGGTACGCAAGCGCAACTCAAAAAACGCTTTTGGTGGTCGCAAACGGGAATTTATGTTTATACCATCGCTTCTTTACTGCTGTTGTGGTATAGTCTCCCAAATATCACTTTTCTTGAACCCTTGCGTGCTTATCTTGAGCGATACGAACCCACTTGGAGTTTGCAATCACGCTTGCTGATTTATGGTATTTTGCCTACTTTTTTACTGTTAGTACCTACTTTTTTGATGGGGTTAAGTTTCTCGTTGTCGCAACTTATCCTTCAAGATAGTGCCGATGAAGTAGGAAGACGTGTGGGTTTTTTGCAGTTCTCCAACATTGTTGGCTCTACTTTGGGCGCGTGGTGGGTAGCGTTTGTCGGTTTTGAAGCATTTGGCACGGTCAATACCCTCAAAATATTGATGGTCTTTGGGGTGGTTTATTTGTTACTTCTCTTCAAGATGTTGATTAAAAAAGCACTACGTCTCGAAGCGATTGCGGGCGTATCCATTTGTATTCTTTTGTTTTTTCTTCCCAATAATGAGTCATTTTGGCGGGTTCTCAATGGACTTAAAAAAGAAGCATCCTTCTTTTTTGACGAAGATGCCACGGGCTTGTCCGTGATAAAAGCCTACCCCAACAACGGGCAGCTGGAAGGATGGGTTTTTGCCAATGGTGTGGGACAGAGCTTATTGCCATTTGAAGCCGACCCTGCCCACGTAGCATTGGGATTGTTGCCTACCTTGCTTCATCCCAATCCGCAACACATTGCAGTGATTGGGCTTGGGTCGGGCGGGACACTTTTAGGTGTAAGTAGTCGTGCTGAAACACAGCAGATTGATTGCTTTGAATTGATGGCCAACCAAGGAAAAGTGTTAACCCAATACGCAAAAATGGCCCACTTAGAGTTAGTACCGCGACTTTTGACCAATCCGCTATTGAAGCTTGCTTGGAGAGATGGGCGTTATGCTTTACATACACAGAACAAAAAGTATGACATTATCGAAGCCGATGCTTTGCGCCCTTTGTCGGCTTATGCAGGAAATCTATATTCCAAAGAATACTTTGAACTGCTCAAGTCCAAACTCAAAATGGGTGGGTATGCGGTATCTTGGCACGCTACCGAACGCACACGTTCTACCATGCTTTCGGTTTTTCCTTATGTGTATGGGAATGAGTTGGTATTGATTGGCTCGGAAAAACCCATCAAAGTGGATGAAAAAATAATAGAACTTCGGGCGCAACAGACCAAAGCCAACCCGTTTTTTTCAAAGACGCCTTTGGAACCCGTAGAGATTTTTAAGAGCCATTTCCAAACGTTTCAAATTTTTCAACGCGCTACTAATTCGGAGGTAAATACAGACTTATATCCCAAAGACGAGTTTAGTTTATAGTGAGGCTTTCTCCGATTTGAAGCACCCGATAAGGCGTACCGTAAAGCTGTGCGTATCGTTCAAATGCACGCGGGTCTTCCGTATTAAATTCAAACAGGTGATAATGGTGGGGAATAACGAGTTTTGCCCCTATTGCTTTGCCCAATCGGGCGGCTTCCTCGGCACTGAGGTTGCCCGCCACGCGGCGTTCGGGTTTGTTGCCGTTGATGGGTAAAAAAGCCACATCCACCGAAAAAGGTTTCAAAATTTCGACCATACCATCGTACCAAAGGGTATCGCCCGAATGATAAACGCGGTAGCCGCCAAATTCTGCGACAAAACCCATGTATTTGCAATGCCCCAGTTCGTCGCGGTCGAGGGTATTGTGAGCCGCAGGGACTCCGTAGAGCGTAAAACCAGCTATTTCGATGTTTTGATTGTCGTTAAGGCCAATAGGCCAATATAAAGGGCATTGGAGTCGGTCAGCGACAAAAGCGCGGTTGGCTTCGGGAATGACGAATTGAATACTTGGATTGGCCTTGAACAAAGGTACTAAAGTGTCTGCATCCAAATGATCGGTATGATTGTGCGAAGAAATTACTACGTCAATCATGGTTAGGAGCGCAGGGGCAATCGCCCGTTCACTCATCCGTACGTGGGGTTTGTCGGTTTGGGCGTATTTGATACTAAGCGAATCCGACAGGTAGGGGTCAAAGAGCAAATGCTTTCCTTGCCATTGGAGGAGGAAACCACTTTGCCCCAACCACCAGACTTTGAAGCCCACCGACGAGTCGGTAGAACGGAGAATATCATTTACTAAAGCGTGGTCTTTTTGGAAGGCGGAAATAAGATTCATAGAAAAAGCAAGAAATAATTCAGATAAAAGGCAAATAAACCCTTTTTTTGCAATGAACAACCCAAATTGGCGTTGAGTTATAAAATTAAAAGATGTTTATGTTTCGTTTTGGGGTATTAGTGATTGTTTTTTTAGGGGTGGCTTTTGGGGGAGTACAAGCGCAAGATTATGACCGATTTGCGTTGAATATTGCGGGAGGAAAAAGCCTATCAGTACGCGAGTTAGCCACCCAAGTTTTTGGAGAAACGCGCGGTGAATTGGCAGGAGATGGGATTGGTGCACAGGTAGTTGTGGCTTATTATCCCACGCGTAGATTGGGAATTGCGTTGCGCGGCTCCTACAACCAAAACCAAACCCGCGAAGAAGGAATAAAAGGCATTGCGTTGAATCAATACAACGTAGTTAATCCCATTGTCGAATCATCCGAAGATTGGAATGTGCTCAGTGGGATGATTGGGCCGAGTTTACGTTTAGGAGGACACCGACTCGGCTTTGAGGGACGATTATTGGTAGGTTATGCCATAGTCAATAGTCCCACGTTCGTCACAACAGGGCGTTTTCAAACCTACGATATTCGTATCCAAACGTTGAGTCAAAAAGCGTCTGATTTGGCTTATGGAGCAGGTGCTACCCTTAACATTGGTATTTCGAGAGGGATTGCATTGGTCGTAAATGCCGATGCCAGTTTGATAAGTACCACCTTTAAAAACGTCAGCAACCAAGTGACAACTGCGGGATTTCCCCCCTTAAATCAGTTGGTGGACATTGACCAAAACGTGGGCGTGGTCAATGTAACAGGCGGGCTACGCTTTTCATTCTAATTTTTTTAATCAATTTCTTGCTAATTTTGTTGTCTTATTGAAGCCGATGAGAGAAACTCCCTCGTCGGCCTTTTGTTGTTTAGCTTGGTCAATGTTTAGATGAACTATTGACCGTGGACCGTGGACTCATAATGCTTTCTACTCAAGACTTTCTTCAATTATATTCGAGCGACAGCCTCGTTCAACTCATTGTCAATCAGATTTCGGGCCAACAGCCCCACGTGCAGGTAAAAGGCTTGGCGGGGAGCTTAGATGCCGTATTGGCAGCGGCCGTTTATCAGTGCCTGCCGCGATTAAATCTGTTTGTAGCCAGCGACCGCGAAGAAGCCGCCTATTTACAAAACGATTTACAGAATCTCTTGGGGCAGGAAATCCTCTATTATCCCACCTCTTACAAGCGACCCTATCATTACGAAGAAATCGAAAATGCCAACGTGTTGATGCGGGCCGAGATTTTGAACAAACTCAACGTAGCCACGCCCGATAATCTGTTGATTGTAACGTATCCCGAAGCGTTGTTTGAGAAAGTAATCAACAAGCGCTCGTTGCTGTCAAATACTTTTACGGTGAAAGTCGGTGAGCGTTTGGATGCGCAGTTTTTGCGGGAATTTCTGTTGGGTTACGATTTTGAGATTAACGATTTTGTCTATGAAGCAGGGCAGTTCTCCGTGCGTGGGGGGATTATTGACGTGTTTTCCTACGCCAGTGAGCATCCGTACCGCATCGAACTTTTTGGCGATGAGGTAGAAAGCATCCGTTCTTTCAATCCCGACACGCAGCTGTCGGTCGAAAGCGTCAAGCAAGTCAATATTATCCCCGATATTCAAAATAAACTTACCTTAGAAACCCGCGAATCGTTTTTGAATTTCTTCCCTACCAACGCGCTGCTGTGGTTCAAAGACGTCGAACTGACGCTTGAGGTAATAGAAGAATGTTTTACGAAAGCCGAACAGGCGTTTGTAGAGGTTAAAAGCGGCGATATACAGTTGGTGGCCAATCCAAGTGAGGTGTTTGAAACGCGTCGAGGGTTTCTAAATCAAGTAAAAACCTTCAAGACGGTTGAGTTTGGAAAAAGATTTTATAGCCCCTTTATCCCCAAAGGGGAAAATGGCAACCTCCCCCTTCGGGGGGTATGGGGGGCTAAACCACAACCTTCTTTCAATAAAGATTTCAAACGCTTGATTGACGATTTGTCAGAGCGTCAGCATCAAGGTTTTACCAATGTCATTGTGGCCGAGTCGCCCAAGCAGTTGGAGCGATTGGAGAAAATTTTTGACGAACTCGACCCCTATGTCAAGTTTCGACCCATGAATATTTCGTTGCGAGAAGGGTTTGTGGATGAACAACTCAAAATCGTATGCTACACCGATCATCAAATTTTCTCAAGGTTTCACAAATACCACGTTAAAGAAAAGTTTAGTAAGTCTAAGGCGTTGACTTTGAAAGAGTTGAAGTCGCTGAAGTCGGGAGATTTTGTGACCCACGTGGACTACGGGATTGGGCGTTTTGCAGGTTTGGAAAAAGTAGATGTGGGTGGCAAGGAGCAAGAAGCCATTCGGTTGGTCTATCGAGACAATGACATTTTATTCGTGAGTATCCACAGCTTGCACAAAATTGCCAAATATACGGGCAAAGAAGGCGGCGTAGTGACCATGAGTAAATTGGGCTCGCCAGAGTGGGAAAACAAGAAATCGAAAGTAAAACGCCAACTCAAAGACATCGCTCAAGAGTTGATTGCGCTATATGCCAAGCGCCGTTCGGCCCATGGTTTTGCCTTCGCTCGCGATACGTATTTGCAAGCTGAGTTAGAGTCGTCGTTTTTGTACGAAGATACTCCCGACCAAGCCAAAGCCACCGCTGATGTGAAAGACGATATGGAGAAACCACACCCCATGGATCGTTTGGTGTGTGGAGATGTAGGTTTTGGGAAAACAGAAGTGGCCATTCGGGCGGCGTTCAAGGCTGTGACCGACAGCAAGCAAGTGGCGGTGCTGGTACCCACTACCATTTTGGCCATGCAACATTACAAAACGTTTAGTGAACGTTTGGCCGATTTTCCCGCAAGAGTAGAATACATCAACCGTTTTAAATCCGAAAAGCAAATCAAGGAAATTTTGAAAGACGTGGAGGCGGGCAAGATTGATATTTTGATAGGAACCCACCGAATCGTCAACAAAGACATCAAATTCAAAGATTTGGGGCTATTGGTGATTGATGAAGAACAAAAATTTGGGGTAAAAGTCAAAGACCGCCTCAAAGAAATGCGGGTGAATATTGATGTACTTACGCTCACCGCCACCCCCATTCCTCGTACGCTGCACTTCTCACTCATGGGCGCCCGCGACTTGTCGGTGATAGCGACCCCACCACCCAATCGTCAGCCTGTTACGACCGAAGTACAGGTATTTAATGAAGTATTTATCCGCGATGCCGTGAGCTATGAGCTCAACCGCGGAGGACAAGTTTTCTTTGTTCATAATCGGGTCAACGACATTGAATCCATTGCCAATCTTATTTTACGCCTCGTTCCCGAAGCTCGCATTGGCGTGGCGCACGGCCAAATGGAAGGGGAGAAGTTGGAAAAAGTAATGATGAAGTTTATCGAAGGCGAGTACGATATTTTGGTGAGTACCAATATCATCGAGTCGGGTATAGATATTCCCAACGCCAACACGATTATCATCAATTCGGCGCATTATTTTGGCATGTCTGATTTACACCAAATGCGCGGTAGGGTAGGGCGTTCCAACCGAAAAGCGTTCTGTTATTTGCTGACGCCTCCCATTTCTCACCTCACTACCGACGCCCGTAAGCGCTTACAAACCTTGGAGGAGTTTTCGGAGCTGGGCGACGGCTTCAAAGTAGCCATGCGCGATTTGGACATTCGAGGGGCTGGAAATTTGCTCGGGGCGGAGCAAAGCGGTTTTGTCAACGACTTGGGCTATGAAATGTACCACAAGATTTTGGACGAGGCTGTGCAGGAACTCAAACAGACTACTTTCAAGGATTTGTTTGCCTTGGATGGGGTGGTTGAAACCATCAAAACCGACTGTCAGATTGAAACCGACTTGGCCATTTTAATTCCAGATTACTACGTAAAAAATATTTCGGAACGATTGTCGTTATATACTCGTCTGGACAACATCGAAAGTGAGGAAGAGCTACGCGCGTTTGGAGATGAGGTGGCAGACCGCTTCGGTCCTCTACCTGAGGAAGTGAAAGGGTTGATTGAGATGGTGAAAATCAGGTGGATGGCCGAAGCGCTTTTTATGGAAAAATTGACCCTCAAAAACAGTACCCTCAAAGGGTATATTGTGACTACTGGCAATGACGCCTTCTTCCAGTCCAATAAATTTGGGCACATCATCGCTCATATTCAGAGAAACCCCAAACGCTTTGCGCTTAAAGACCTCAAAAACAAATTGTTGTTGACTTGCTCCGACGTAAAAGACTTGGTGGAACTTCGCACGATTTTGCAGGAGTTGACGGTAGATTAAGAGGGTTTCATCGTCCCCAAAATAAACAAAGGCTTGCATCCACTGCAAGCCTTTTTGGTATTTATAGTATCAGGTTTATTGGCTAACTTTGGCCAGATAAAACCATCAATCCAATGTCAGAAAATCAACTCTTTCATCTAACAGGAAAAGTAGCTCTTATTACAGGAGCCAGTAAAGGAATAGGCGAGCAGATTGCACGGTATTTTGCTCAATTTGGCGCCAAAGTGGTCATCAGTAGCCGCCGTCAGGCCGATTTAGACGAACTTGCCAGCGATATTCGTCAATCGGGCGGCGAAGTCACCGCCATCGAAGCGCGTATGGGCGATGAAGCGCAAACGCAGCATCTTTTCCATAAAACCATCGAAATTTACGGAGGTATTGATATTTTGGTCAACAATGCGGCGGCCAATCCCTACTACGGCCCCACGGTCGATTGCCCCGACAGCGCCTACGATAAAATCATGGATATCAACGTGAAAGCTCCTTTTCAACTCTGCAAGATGGTACATCCCGTGATGAAAATGCGGGGAGGCGGTAGTATTATCAACATCAGCAGCATTGCGGGCGAAACCCCTGATCCAGGTCTTGGAATTTACAGTGTTAGCAAATCTGCCATCAATATGTTGACCAAAGTATTGGCCAAAGAATGGGGCCAAGATGGCATTCGGGTCAATGCCGTAGCACCTGGTCTGATTAAAACCAAGTTTAGCCAAGCCCTTTGGAAAGACGAAAAAACCTTGGCCCATTTTACCAAACGCCTGCCCATTGCCCGCATGGGTACGGTAGAAGAGGTGGCTTCGTTGGTGTTGTATTTGGCCTCCAACGCTTCGGGCTATTGTACTGGAGGGATTTACACCGTAGATGGTGGAACGACGATTTAAGACTGGCTATCAGCAATCATAAGTGTGATTATAATGAAGAAATTAACGTTTTTTGAAGTCATTGTGGAAAGTATCGTTATTTGCTCATGCGGTAATAAACGTCAAATAATTATCTTGATTGATAATTGAAAAGGTAGCTTCGGGATAAGTTGTTGCAAACGCTTTTGGTATTTTTGCTTTAGCTTCTTTCCACTTAAATTCATACGCCCGCATTTGCCCATTTTCATGTTCGAGCCAGTCAATTTCTTGTTGGTCGTAGGTACGCCAAAAGTAGGACTCGGCTAAAATTTTGTTATATCTTAAAAACTTGAGCCGTTCAGAAATTAGGTAATTTTCCCATAATTCACCTTTATCAGTCCTCAAGGCAAGTGGTCTAAAATCGTTGATTAAGGCATTTCTTACGCCCAAATCCCAAAAATACCAGCGGGAGCTTTTGCTAATTTCTTTTCTTAAATTTCCACTAAAAGCGTCAATTTTCTTCAAAATAAATACTTTGGTACACAAATCAAGGTATTTTTCAACTGTATTCCTACTTATCTGCAATTGCTTGCCGAGTTCGTCTAAGGAAACTTCTTTACCAATCTGAAAAGCAATCAACCTGAGCAAATCTCTAATTTTTGAACTGTTTCGGATTCCTTCAAAGGCAATAATATCTTTTAGCAAATAAGTATTCAGCAAGTCTTTCAAATATTCAGCTTTGGTTACCGAAAATGGTAAATTCCAAAGTTCAGGATAACTACCAAAAATCAATCTATCTTCCAAATTTTGAATCGTTTGCAAGGCATTTTCCTGTTCCATTAATTCTTGTTGTGAAATTGGATATAACTCGTGAAAAAATGCCCTTCCTGTGAGTGGTTCGCCAGAAAGATTGGCTAAATCGAAAGCCGATGAGCCAGTGACAATCACTCTTATTCCTTCAATATTATCAATAATCAGCTTCAAAACTTTCCCAATTTCAGGAATCGCTTGTGCTTCGTCAATGACTAAAAGTTCAGTGTTTTGTAAGATTCTCTGGTAATTTGCAATGCTTTTTTGTGCCAAAAGTTGTTGTATATCCGCATCTTCACCCTGCCAAAACAAGGTTTTGAAAGTAATAGTTGAGCATATTTTTTTTAGTAAAAAAGTTTTCCCCACCCGCCTTGTGCCAAAAATGAGATTAACTTTATTTGGAATGAGTCGCTCTACAAGGGTTTTTTCAATACTTCTATTGATGTTCATACTATATTCTGTTTTTTCAAAATTATATAAAAAACATCAATAGTATGATTATAATGAAAAAATTAACGTAAAAATTTTCATTATAATGAAAAAATTAACATTTTTAATTCACTCGCTCATACACCAAAAACGAATAAGCAAACGCATGTTGCTCGTCGGTGGGAAAATCCTGGCGACTTGTTATTTGGAAATCTTCTTCGGGAAATTCGGGGAAAAGGGCATCTCCTTCAAAAATACCGTGCACCAACGTCAAATGAATACAATCGGCCAACGGCAAAGCTTGACGAAATATCTCTTCGCCACCAATCACAAAAACTTCTTTATCGTTTTTACACTGTTCTAAGGCTTCTTCCAAACTACTTGCCCGCGTAAATCCTTCGTCCAACGGAAAATCGGCTTGCCGCGTAATGACAAAATTTCCTACTTTAGACCATAGTCGGTCGGGGGTGTCGTAGCTTTTACGGCCCATAATCATCCGACAACCTTCGGTTACTTTGAAAAAATTAGCCCAATCGTTGGGAAGATGTGGCCACGGGAGGCGGCTTTTGTTACCAATCATCCGATTTTCGGACATGGCGGCAATGAGTGAAATGCGCATTTGGAAATGACGAATTAGAGAATGACGAATAAAGGAATTTCGTTCTTTGACAATTTTCAGGCTTTACCACAAAAATTGCCAGAGTTCCAGGAATTTTCAGTTACATAAAAAACAAAACAGCGAGGTTTTTGTTGCCCCGCTGCTTGCTCCTGTACTCCCTTAACACTATTTATCCCTTTATCGTTAGTCTTTTTCTTGACTGCGCGTCTGCGGACTATTTTATTTGCCAGTCAGTTCTTCGCCACCGACTTTCACGGCTAAAATCTTAAACTCGGTACGGCGGTTGAGTCGGTGATCAGATTCGGCACAATTGACTCCGTTACTACAATCATTTACTAACTCGGATTCGCCATAACCTCTTGCTTCGAGCCGAGCAGGAGCGATGCCCTTTCGTATCAAGTAGTCAAATGCGGCTCTGGCACGGCGTTCTGACAAGCGAAGATTGTAGGTGTCACTGGCGCGGCTGTCGGTAAATGACCGCAATTCAATCTTCATTTCAGGATATTTTTTCATCAAAGCCACAACTTTATCCAATTCTTTAGCAGCTTCGGGACGAATAAAAAACTTATCTAAATCGTAGTAGATGTTGTCGAGGGTAAATACGTCCCCTGTTCCATACATACTCAAATCGCTTTCTACGACCTTTTTCTTGTTCTTTTTGTTCTTACCAATGGTCTGTTCGTTGGTGGCCAACTCATCTCCTTCCGCCCGCAAAGCGTAGTTGCGATTAGGATCTACCTCAAACTCATACCCTCCGTCAGCACCCGTTACGACTGTTTTTTCGTGTCCTGTTTTTTCGTCACGAAGCGTCACTTTTACTCCTTCTTGCGGAGCTTGGTTCACTTCACGTTTTACCGTTCCACGCAAAATAGTGCTTTCACTCTTGTTGAGGTAGATAGACACACTCATTTGTGGATTGGAGGATTGGGTCATGGTAGAGAATAGCACATTGTTGGTGGCATATCCTTCTTTAATGGCTTTAAAATCGTACTCGGTTTGTGCTTCTAAGCATATTTTAGTGGTACCATCCATGCCCGTTTGCAGAATATCTTGCTAGAGCCATTTTTTACGATGCGTATGTCAGCCCTTCTGATGGGTGAACCCGTTTTGGCATCAAGAACCAAAATGTCAAGTGGGCGGCAAGTGCGACGGAAACTATAAATGTTGTCGTCGGAGACACCTTTCACGCGGTTAGAACTGAAATAACCCGTTCCGCGGTCTTTGTCGGTAATAAGGCCAAAGTCGTCTTTTTCTGAGTTGATGGGAGCTCCTAAATTTTGTACGCCTTTGTAAGCAATACCATCTTTGAGTTCAGCATAAAAAATATCTAATCCACCCAGCCCCTCGTGACCATCGGAAGCAAAATAAATGTTACCGCTTCCATCTATAAAAGGAAACATTTCGTTGCCTTCCGTGTTAATCTCTTTGCCTAAATTGACGGGGACTCCCCATTGGCCGCCATTGTACTCTACCACATAGATATCTGTACCTCCGTAGCCCCCAGGCATATCCGATACAAAATAAAGCTTCGAGTCGTCGGGGGAGAGCGCAGGGTGTCCGCAAGAAAAATCGTTATTGTTGAAAGGCAGTTCTTTTACGTTGCCCCAGTCTTTGCCTTTTTGGTCGGCAATAAACAGTTTTAATTTGTTAATGCCATCGTTGCTTTTACGGGCTTTACCAGCGTTGTAGTTGTTACGGGTAAAAACTACTTTAGAAAAATCTTTGAAGAATGAAGCGGGACCCTCGTGATATTTTGTATTGAGTGTACGACTAAATTTTTCGGCTTTGGTGGTAGGCATTGGCAAATCTTCGCTGGCATCAGCCGTGGCTTCGCTTAAAGTACTGGAGTTGCCTTCGCGCGAGGAAGCACCACTCAGTGAGGCACTTGAGCTACGATACACGTCTTTGATTCCTTTCAGAGCTGCGGTATCAGGCGCAAAATATAAATCTAAAAAAGGCGTTTGATTCCAGTTGAAAACCCGTTTAATGACCCCAGACTCAGCCCGGGCTGATACAAAGACTAATCCGCCTTTGAAGTACATTGGGCTAAAATCGGCTTGTCGGGAGTTGACGGGGAGGTATTCTACGCGATACATCGCCGAATCTTTATAAAATCGGTTCATGTCCATGTAGGTAACCGTAAACTTACGTCCACGCAAATCTTCTGATTGAGATTCGGCGTATTTGCTGTACATGCGCTGGGATTCGCGGTATTTGCCGTTGCTTGCCAATGCTTGCGCATAGTACAGATAGTTGCGGCTGTCAGCATCGGTGAAATTTTCGACCAATTCTCCGTAAACACGTTCAGCGTTGCGAGTGTCTTGCAGGCGACGATAGCTGTAAGCCAGTTTCTCTAAGGCTTCTTTTCGTTCGACAGGATCAGTTTTCTTGTCGGTTCGTAAAAAATCTTCGTAGCCACGCACGGCATCGGCGTAGCTGTAATCATCGAACGCCCGATTGGCCGAACGAAGCCGGGCACTTTGGGCAAATAGATTTAGCGTTATGAGGGTTAGAGCAAATCCCAACGCTATTTTAACTACGGTTCTCATTGTATAAAAGTGTTACAGTAGCAGGAAAATAGGATTCTGTTATACTGTACACCAAATACTGTGCCAAAATGAGATTGAGAATGATAAATAATGAATGATAAATAATGGATATTGGATTTTTATATATTTAAATAATTGTGAATGAATGAATTAGGTTAAATAAAATTTAATATATTTTTTTGTCGTTTCTTTTACCTTGAATCGCTCATCGGGTCGAAAACCTATTAACCAAGCTATTTTTTCGGCAGATTCTAACACATAGACGCTTTCTTTTAAGTTGAGGGGTATTTTATTGTCAATCAAAAAGTCACTGATTTTTTTGCGTTTACCCTTCATTCCTAATGGACAAAACCAGTCACCTTTTTGCCAACGGCGAAGGGTAAGGGGAAAACGAAGCTCGTCAGCGTCAAGGTATATTACATTCGGGTTGGTTGAAAGTCTCACATTGTCAGCCATATTGGTAGATTCCCATTTCAAATGTCCGTTTGGGTAGCTACATTCTCCTTCTTCCGATTCAAGTAACCATGCCAGAGGCGTGGTCTTGAGGGTTGGTGTAATAATCCAATGGCGACGGTCGGTAACCAAAGTATGGGTGGCCGATAAAAATTGTTTGCCCACGTGTTTCCTTCTACTTTTCCAGATATTTTTTGTTTGTTGATAGCTGAACCCGTAGTTGGCCAACCAGAAATTGAGCCTTTCGAGCGGAGCGGATAATTTCTCTAAGTGTTCGTAGGAAATCCAAACGACCTTATTTTCTTGGTGAATTACTTCTTTGGCGGTCAAATTTATACTTTCGGATACAATCTCTTCTGTTGCGGCAACCCGCTCCGCAAGTTCAGCTACCGAAGTAGCTATTTGAGGGTTTATGTCTCGTAAAATGGGAACAACTTCGTGGCGCAGACGATTGCGCAGATAATCGTTGGAAGCATTGGAACTATCTTCGCGCCACTTTAGTCCCATTTTTTGCGCAAAGTTTTCGATGTCATCTCGGGTTGCAAAAAGCAGAGGCCGAACTAAGTGATTGTTTTTTGGTAAAATCCCATGAAGCCCAGCTAAACCCGTTCCCCGCGTTAGATTGAGCAATACTGTTTCAAGCAAATCATCTTGGTGGTGGGCAGTGAGGATATAATCGTAGTGGTATTTGTGCCGTAGTTGTTCAAACCAATCATACCGTAGTTGGCGGGCAGCCATTTGAGTAGAAAGACCATTTTGATGCGCAAAATCTTTGGTTTCAAAACGTTGAACGTGAAAAGCTACGCCGTGTTGAAGGGCTAATTCCTTGACAAATATTTCATCCTCTTCCGACTCTTGGCCTCTTAGTTGAAAATTACAGTGCGCAATGTCGAATGATAACCCAGCTTGGTGACATAATTCCACCAGTACCACTGAGTCTATACCCCCGCTTACTGTCAGAAGTAATTGGTCTGAGACCCCAAAAAGCTGTTTCTCTTTGATGTATAAAACAAAATTCTCTAACATTAGCACTTTGAGTTTTACGCTGTTTTGCAAAGATAAAGGTTAAATTCCCTGACCTTCCTACTTTTAAGTAAAGAAGTCAATACAGTTTGCTTCTTTACTTATCACTTGCATTATGGAGCAGCTCGCCCGCGAAAACCTTGCCGAATGGAAACGTATTTTGGCTTACTGGGAAAAATATACCCCCGATTTTCAGCGCGGTGGTTTTCACGGTAGATTAAACTACGAAAACCAACCCATCATGGATGCCCCCCGTTCGATTATTTTAACAGCTCGGATTTTGTGGACGTTTTCGCTGGCGTATCGTTATTTTGGTCGGCGTAAATATTTAGTGTTAGCCGATAGAGCCTATCATTACTTATACAACCATTTCCGTGATACCAAGAATGGAGGGGTGTATTGGTCGGTTACGGCGGAGGGCGCACCGCTCGAAACTCGTAAACAACTTTACGGACACGCATTTGCGATATATGGACTGAGTGAATACTACGCTGCTTCTAAATTTAAACATGCCCTTGAGTTTGCCCAAGAACTTTTTAAAATCGTGGACAAATACGGCTACGATGCCCAACGGGGGGGGTATTACGAAGCTTTTGCTACGGATTGGTCGGTGGTGGACGACTTGATTCTGAGCAAGATGCCTTGGAATAAATCTCAAAATACCCATTTGCACATCATTGAGGCATTTACCAATCTTTACCGCGTGTGGCCTGATGCTCTGTTGCGTGAGCGTGTTGCCCATTTGACGGATGCTTTCTTAGATAAGCTTATCAGCTCGAAAACGTATCGTTTACGCTTGTTTTTTGATGAAAATTGGACGCCCAAAGACGAAACCATCTCCTACGGGCATGATATTGAAGCCTCTTGGCTGCTTTGGGAAACTGCCGAAGTACTGAACGACCATGCTCGTAGTGAACGAGTAAAACAGGTTTGTATCAAAATGGCCGAGGCTGCTTGTACAGGGTTGGGTAAAGACGGTGCTTTAGATTACGAATTCGACCCCGCCACCAACCACCATAACCGAGAGCGAAGTTGGTGGGTGTTGGCCGAACAAATGGTAGGATTTCTCAATGCTGCTCAAATGACGGGGGAGAGGCACTTTCGCGAGAAAGCCGAAAAAAGTTGGGAATTTATCAAAAAATACGTGATAGATAACCAACAGGGGGATTGGTTTGCTACTGTTAAGCCCGATTTAACATCCGTAAAAGGAGATAAAGTAAGTTTTTGGAAATGCCCCTACCACAATAGCCGAGCCTGTTATGAAGTTGTTCGGAGACTGAGCTAATAGTTTACAGTAGGCAGTAAAAAAATAATTTATCACTGCCTACTGCAAACTGCCTACTGCGGAGCGGCCACTGTTTTGATGGATTCTAATACAACTACATCGTAAGCTACAGCTCGACCTCCTTCTTTTTCTTCCAAAGTAAACTGCACCCGATCTCCCACAACCAAATCGTTAAAATCGTAGTCGCGGAGACTGGTATAGTGGAAAAAGACGTTGTTGGGGGGGTACTTGATGAAACCAAAGCCTTCTTTGAGGGATAAAATATAACTTTCGTGACGATTTTCGGCATTGATAGATAGCGTATCGGTTTCGTCGGAAGCGTCTTCGACTACTATTTCGCCTTGTTTCGTAAATACTTTTCCTTTGTTTCGGGGGACGAATAGTTGGCTAACAAGGGCTTCATTACGACCATTGATGACGTCTTGCATGGCTACTGGATAGGTGACTTCCGCCAATAAGTCCTGCGAAGTGCGGGTGTAGAAACGATTGCCTTCTTCATCGGTGTATTCAAAATCCCAACCCAATACCAAAACACGGGTTCCGAGGGTATTGAGTTTACGTACCAGTGGGACGTAGTCGCCATCAGCGGCGATGAGTACCAGTACATCAAATCGTTTGTAGAAAGCCATCTCAAAGGCTTCTAAGGCTAACCAAACATCAATGCCTTTTTCGTATTTTTTTCCGAGAACGCTACGTACGGGTAAATAGTGGGTTGTTACCCCCTCCGACATAAGAATGTCATCGAAAACCCTTTCATAATACAATAAGTCACCCCGCTGACTGGCTTCCCCAGCCGTAAGTCTTCCGCGAAAGTAATGGGCATCCACAATTTGGCAAAGGCGGGGGGTATTACCTTCGAGTTCGGCTACTTTTTGACGAATGAAATCGTGCAATCCATTGATGCTGATACGACTGCGACGTTCGTGGGTATAATTGTAGTAATTGCTAACGTGTAAAAAATAATTGCCGTCATAAAATACACCTATACGAGTAAGGCTATTGGGATTTTTATTAAACATAACTTGTATATATTAAATTGGTTAGGTAAAGCTAAGGGGAAAGACGTTCTATTTTCCATTCATCATCTCGGTATTGATAACGTATGCGATCATGTAAACGGCTGGGACGACCTTGCCAAAATTCAATTTCGTGCGGAATAACACGGTAGCCTCCCCAATGCGGAGGACGAGGCACTGGCTGATTGGCAAACTGATTCTCAAATTGCGTTAATTTATCGGTTAACACGTCTCTGTTTTCAATAATATCACCTTGCTCGGAAACCCAAGCACCTAACTGGCTTCCACGCGGACGAATGGAGAAATAAGCCTCAGATTCAGCCTCGCTCACTTTTTCAACTTTTCCGACGATTCTCACTTGTCGTTCTAATTCTGCCCACCAAAACGTGAGGGCGGCTAATGGGTGAGAGGCCAAGTCGCTTCCTTTATGACTATTGTAATTCGTAAAAAACGTAAACCCATTATCATCAACGTCTTTTAACAAGACAATTCTGCCTTTGGGAAACCCGTCCGTACTGATTGTACTAAGAAACATAGCATTGGGCTCGATTACTTCGGCAGCAACTGCTTCACTAAACCACCGCTTAAATTGATCTACTGGATTTTTTAAAACATCTTGTTTACGCAATCCGTTAAGCGTATAATCTTTACGAAGATGAGCAATTTTAGACTTTTCCATTGGATAGAGTGAACCGATAAAAATGAAAAACCGACTTTAAAACACCGAAAAACGGCTATTATTATTATTTTTGCAAATCTAAGCGATTACCACCAGATTTACGATGATTAACGACGGAGCAGAATTAAGCGAAAGCGAACAACTCACTCAAGAGAGTGTTGCAGCCATGGAAGAGTTGGAAGTGGTTGAAGAACAGGTAGTTGACTATAGTCAACTCAATAAAAACGACTTTGTTAGTTTGTTGGAAAACCAGTTGGAAAAAGCCAAAAGTGAAAAGGCTAAACCCGCTGATTTCAAACGTACGGATGAGTTGTTGAAGGAAGTAAAAATCTTTTTTGACCAAATAAAAAAAGCGGAGCGTGACGAAGCCGAGCAGCGTTTTTTGGCAGAAAATGGTTCTGAAGATGGTTTTGAGTACAAACCTGACGAATTGACGCAGCGTTTTGAATCGCTGTATCGTCAGATTAAAGATGTAAAAAACCATTATTTTCAAGACCTTGAGAAGTCAAAAGATAAAAACTTTGCGGTCAAAACACAACTTCTCCAGCGTTTACGTGAATTAGTAGATGCCGACGAAAGCAATGCTCAAAATCCAGGAACAAGTTGGCAAGACTTTAAGAAAATTCAGGACGAGTGGAAAGCAGCTGGTAATATAGCTTCACCGCATAATAGTACGCTTTGGGCGACCTTTCATGCCTTAATAGATCGCTATTACAGTAACCGTAATATCTATTATGAATTGAAGGAACTCGATCGCAAGAAAAACCTCCTTCTAAAAGCAGAATTGGTCGAGAAAGTGGAAGCTTTGGCTAAATCACTTGAAGGAAAATCACTGACTCGGGCGATTTTGGAAGAAGCCAATGCTCATTTTGATGAGTACAAACACATTGGGCCAGGCCCCAAAGCGGAGCAAGAAGTGCTTTGGCAAAGGATGAAACTCGCTTTGGATACGCTCCACGACGCCCGCCGTGCTCAAACAGAAGAACAAAAGCAGGTTTTGTCGCAGAACTACGAAATCAAGTCGAAGATATACGAAGCATTGGTTCCTTTTACTGCCTTTACATCGAGCAGTATTAATGAGTGGAATGAAAAAACGAAAGAGGTTGTCGCTTTGCAGGAACAATGGGTAAATGCCAAAGGCCAAATGCTGCGCGAAGAAGGACGGGAGTTGAGTAAGAAATTTTGGGCAACGCTTAAAGTCTTCTTTCATAACAAAGGAGAGTTTTTCCGTCAGCTCGAATCGAAGCGCGAACAAAATCTCAAACTTAAAACGGAACTCTGCGAAGCTGTCGAAGCCATTTTGGAAACAGGGGAAGACAGTGCCTCTAATACCGATAAGGTTATTGCATTGCAAAAACAATGGAAGCAAATAGGGCAAGTACCTGAGAAATTTAAGGATTCTATTTTCGACCGCTTTAAAAAAGCCTGTGATGCTTACTTTGATCGTAAACGTGCCAAAAACTCGGAAGTAGAACGGGAGTTTGTTGAAAACTTGGCGAAGAAGCAAGCTATTTGTGAAAAGATTGAAGCAGGTGCCAAAGTTGGCGAAGCTAATTTGAAAGATTTAAGCGCTTTCAAAGCGGAATGGTCGAGCATTGGGTTTGTGCCTAAGAAAGATATGCAAGCAATCAACAAGCGTTATATTGATGCCGTCAATGGCTACGTGAGTACAATTGGTAAGCTATCTTCTAAAGAACGCGATCAAGTTATTTTGGAGAATGAAGTGGCAATGGCTACCGACGGAGAGTCTGTACGTAATCTCCAACGTAAAGAAACCGACATTCGCCGTCGTATGACGCAAATTGAAAACGATTTGACAATTTGGCAAAACAATATCGAATTCTTTGGCCGTTCAAAGAACGGAGAAAAAGTGCGCGCCGAGTTTGAGAAAAAAATTGTAACAGCACAAAAGCAACTTGCTGATTTAAAGCACCAACTGAAAATTGTGCGCGAAGCTTTGTAGTTTTTTTGCGGGAAAAGTTGCGTGATATTGTTAAAACGCCTACTTTTGCACCACGAAAATAAGGAACGCCTCCATAGCTCAGCTGATAGAGCAACTGACTTGTAATCAGTAGGTCGCTGGTTTGATCCCGGCTGGGGGCTCTAAGAGTTACAAAAGATGTAACTTGACACAAAGTAAAATAATGCCTCCATAGCTCAGCTGATAGAGCAACTGACTTGTAATCAGTAGGTCGCTGGTTTGATCCCGGCTGGGGGCTCTAAAAGCAAAAGCCCTGATAATGGAAATTGTCAGGGTTTTTTATTTTGTATTAACAAAGTAAAATAATGCCTCCATAGCTCATCTGAAAGATCAACTGACAGGAACGCCTGCCGCTTGTAATCAGTAGTTCGCTGCGGGGTCGCCCTTGCGATTTGATCCCAGCTGGGGGCTCTAAGAGTAAAAAACCCTGATAATGGAAATTGTCAGGGTTTTTTATTTTATATCAACAAAGTAAAATAATGCCTCCATAGCTCATCTGAAAGATCAACTGACAGGAACGTCTGCTGCTTGTAAATAAGCGATTTTTTCACTAATAAATTAATTCAAGGTAGGTTAATAGGTTTGATACTTTTGTTTTTTGTGTCTTAGCCATTATCTTGCTGTACAATTAAAGTGAGCCTAACAATGGGGAAAAGAAGCTTGTTGATACTGGTCGTGGGGCTGGCTGTGGGGTTAAGTGGATGTTGGTATCGTCAATGTTCGATTAAGGGTTGTAAAGTTCGTTATAATCACAGCCATGGCGGAAGCATTGTGCGCGGACGAGGAACTTGGCCGAAGCCATATCTTTTTGGAAAACCTCGTACCACTGCTGAGAAAAGAGAACAAGCCAACGAAAAGCGACGTAAGCGGGGCTAATTTTGCCTATATAAACTATTTGGTGTATTTTTGTACAAAAGCATTTAAATTTAGTTTATGTCAGAAAACACCAGCAACATTATCCCCATTAATATTGAGGAAGAGATGCGAACGGCCTATATTGACTATTCAATGTCGGTCATTATTTCGCGTGCCTTACCCGATGCCCGAGACGGCCTCAAGCCCGTTCACCGTCGGGTACTTTATGCCATGTTTGAATCGGGCTTTTTACATAACCGTCCCTACAAAAAATCAGCTCGTACCGTCGGGGATGTGATGGCGAAGTATCACCCTCACGGAGATGCCTCTATTTATGATACAATGGTACGGATGGCTCAACCGTGGTCACTGCGCTATCCGTTGATAGACGGACAGGGTAACTTCGGTTCTTTAGATGGTGATTCGCCCGCCGCTATGCGTTATACTGAATCTCGTCTCAAGCGAATTGCCGAAGAAATGCTGGTGGACATCAATAAAGAAACCGTAAACTTTCAGCCCAATTACGACGATTCTGACACAGAACCCAGCGTACTGCCTGCTAAACTTCCCAATTTGCTGCTGAATGGCTCCTCAGGAATTGCGGTGGGAATGGCTACCAATATGGCTCCGCATAATCTCACGGAGGTAATAGACGGTACAATTGCTTATATTGACAACAACGACATCACAGTTCAAGAATTAATTCAGTATGTTAAAGCCCCTGATTTTCCAACGGGAGCAATCATTTATGGTTATCAGGGAGTTCGGTCGGCTTACGAAACAGGGCGCGGAAGGGTTGTTATGCGAGCAGTTGCTACTTTTGAACAAACTCGTACGGGCCGTGAACAAATCGTAGTGACCGAGATTCCGTATATGGTCAACAAAGCCGACATGATTAAGCGCATTGCCGATATGGTTAATGACAAAAAATTAGACGGTATTTCGGCCATTCGCGATGAATCAGACCGTGAGGGAGTGCGGATTGTATTTGAACTGAAAAAAGATAGTATTCCCAATATTGTTCTTAACCACCTCTATAAATTTACCCCGCTCCAATCTTCTTTTAGTATCAATAACGTAGCACTCGTTAAAGGGCGACCCGCGTTGTTGAATCTCAAAGATTTGATTAAATACTACGTAGAACACCGGGTAGAGGTCATTACGCGCCGTACGCAGTACGATTTGCGAGAAGCCGAAAAACGAGCCCATATTTTACAAGGTTTACTGATTGCACTCGATAACCTGGATGCGGTCATTCACCTAATTCGCAGTGCTCGTGATCCCGAAACGGCTCGTAATGGCTTGATTGAGCAGTTCAGTCTAAGCGAAATACAAGCACGTGCTATTTTGGAAATGCGCCTGCAACGTTTGACGGGGATGGAGCGCGACAAAATTGTGCAGGAATACGATGACTTGATGAAGTTCATTGCTGATCTACAGGAAATTTTGGCGAGTGAACCGCGCAAGTTCCAAATTATCAAGGACGAATTGGGCGATTTGCGCTCGCGCTATGGGGATGCTCGGCGTTCTAAAATTGAGTATGCGGCAGAAGAATTTGCGGATGAGGATATGATTGCAGATGAGGATATGCTCATTACCATTTCTCATCAAGGGTATGTAAAACGGACACCATTAGGAGAATACCGTACGCAGGGTAGGGGAGGAGTTGGCTCACGCGGAGTTGTCACCAAAGACGATGACTTTACGGAACATTTGTTCTCGGCTACTATGCTCAATTACTTGTTGATTTTTACCGAATTTGGACGCCTCTACTGGCTCAAAGTTTATGAAATTCCCGAAGGTTCGAAGGTGTCGAAAGGTCGTCCTATTCAAAACTTGATTAATATCGAGTCGGGAGATAAAGTACGAGCGGTTATCAACGTGCGTACCTTGAGCGATGCCGATTATATCAACAACAATTACTTGATTATGTGTACCGAGTCGGGAACCATTAAAAAGACCCTACTCGAAGCCTATTCGCGTCCCCGCGCCAATGGTATTATTGCCATTTCAATCAATGAAGGCGACCGTCTCTTAGACGTGGCTCTTACCAACGGCGATAATGAAATTATCATTGCCTCACAAGAGGGAAAGGCCGTTCGCTTCCACGAAAGTCGCGTTCGCCCTATGGGTCGTACGGCGGCTGGGGTGAAAGGTATTGAATTGGGGGATGAAGGAACGACCAATAAAGCGATTGGAATGCTTTGTGTGAGCGGAGCAGATAAACAGTTGTTAGTGGTTTCCGAGAATGGATATGGCAAACGTTCACCTATTGACGATTATCGTGTCACTAACCGCGGTGCTAAAGGAGTCACTACCCTCAATATCACTGATAAGGT
>JBGAUP010000421.1:0-3692 GCA_044228585.1 Runella sp.
GCGTTTATGACGTAGCCGAAAATACGCACTTGTCGTTTACCCAAGGAGCAGGCCACGGTGGTTCACACCCGCACTTGGCGCATGAGTTTTTGACGGCGTTGGTCGAAGACCGCGACCCATTCCCCAATGCCGCGCAGTCGGCCAACTGGACATCGGTAGGTATTTTGGCACACGAGTCGGCCATGCAAGGTGGAAAGATTATGTATTTGCCCGATTTTAATGCTTGAAGAAGCTTTTGGCGAGGTAGAATATTTCGTTGCGGTGCGCTGCACCTTTGTAGAGAGCTATGTTATCATTTTCTACAATTATTACGCCGCTCTGCGGCTTTTTTAAAGGTGCAGCGCACCGAAATATTTGTAGAAATACCGTCAAAACAAACCCACAAAGGTGCAGCGCACCGAAATATTTGTAGAATATGGCAAACACCTATACGCAGCTTTATATCCAAATTGTCTTTGATGTCAAAGGCCGTGAAAGCCTTATTCGTAATACATGGAAAAATGAATTATACGCGTACATAGGAGGTATAATTAAAGAGCAAGGGTCAAAGCCATTAGCAATCAATGGAATGTCCGACCATATCCACATTTTTATTGGGTATGGCACTACCGTCTCTCTTGCCGACTTGGTTGAAGAAATAAAAACCTCCTCTAACAAATTCCTGAAGTCTCATTTTCGACATAACAATTTCAGTTGGCAACGTGGCTACGGAGCTTTCTCATACAGCCAGTCACAAATTGACGCCGTAATTAAATACATCAACAATCAGGAAGAACATCATCGAAAACGAACTTTTCAAGAA
The DNA here is from genome assembly GCA_044228585.1 of Runella sp. Classification (GTDB taxonomy): domain Bacteria; phylum Bacteroidota; class Bacteroidia; order Cytophagales; family Spirosomataceae; genus Runella. Next base: position 803 of record JBGAUP010000421.1, read on the forward strand.
GAATACTTAAAAATGCTTTCTGATTTTGCAATAGAATACAATGAACGATATTTATTTGATTTTTTGGAAGAGATAGAACACTAATTGTAAAACATCACCTGATTTCTAAAATGAAACGTCTCCTAATCATTGTTTTACTTGCGATTTTGACGTGGCAATGTGCTACCCAAAAGCCCGCACAAACGGCCCAATCCAACCAACCCGTCAAGCCTCATCGCTTAGAAATCCTATTTTTGGGCGACAACGGCCACCATCGCCCTATCGAACGTGTCCCGTCTATTATGGCTGCGTTGGGAGCAAAGGGTATCAATTTTACTTATTCTGATGACTTAAACGACCTCAATCCGACCCATTTAGCCAAGTTTGACGGCGTTTTGCTGTATGCCAACTGGGATACCATCAGCAAACCACAAGAGCGGGCATTGGTGGACTATATCGCGAGTGGCAAAGGTTTTATCCCCGTTCACTGCGCGTCCTATTGTTTCCGCAATTCGGAAGAATTGGTCAAAATCATGGGAGGGCAGTTTTGGCGGCATACTTGGGATACTATTCGTCCTATCTGGACCAATCCCAACCATCCCGCTATTATGGGAGCTAAGATGTTCAAAACCTTGGACGAAACGTATTTGCACTCTAAACTACAACCCGACAACCTTGTATTAACGGAAAGAGAAATCCAACCCGACCAGTACAAAGACAAACCCAATACCAAAACCGAGCCTTACACTTGGGTACGTACGCACGGTAAAGGTCGGATTTTTTATACTGCTTACGGCCATGATGACCGTACTTGGAGTCAGCCCGATTTTATGAATTTGTTAGAAAAAGGAATTCGCTGGGCAGTAGGCGACCAAGCACTAAAAGATTTGGTAGCACTTGACCCTTTACCTTTTACTTACAAGGAGGCAAAACTTCCTAATTACGAAAAACGCCCAGGGCCACAATTACAGCAAAATGCCATTACACCTGAGCAATCCATGAAGCACATTCAAGTGCCACCTGATTTTACACTTGACTTGTTTGCCGCAGAACCAAACGTAATGCACCCCATTGCGATGAGTTGGGATGAACGCGGACGTTTGTACGTGTTGATTACCAAAGACTACCCCAACGAACGCAAAGAATCGGGTGGTAGCGATTATATTTTGATTTGTGAAGATACCGACAAAGACGGCAAAGCCGATAAATTTACGCGTTTTGCCGATGGGTTAAGTATTCCGACGGGGATGGTATTCGCCAATGGAGGATTGATTGTGAGCCAAGCACCGCACATGCTTTTCTTGAAAGATACCGATGGCGAAGGCGACAAAGCCGACGAAAAGAAAATCTTGTTTTCGGGCTTTGGTACGGGCGATACCCACGCGGTAAGGCAATTTACACTATGGTTTCGACAACTGGATTTGGGGATGCGTAGGTTATTCGGGTTTTGAAGGGAAGCTCAAAGAAAATACCGATAGCCTCAAGTTTGGCCAAGCGCTTTTCCGCTTCAAACCCGACGGCTCCAAAATGGAATGGATGACCAGTACTTCTAACAATACGTGGGGCATGGGTTTCAATGAAGCAGGTGACGTGTTTGGCTCAACCGCCAACAACTCCCACGGCTGGTATATGGCGATTCCGCACCGTTATTTTACGGGAAATCTGGGCATGGGGCGCGACAACGGTAGCCGCGGTACTGACACCCACAAAGACATGAAACCCATCACGCCACGTGTTCGACAAGTGGATGTATTTGGCGGGTTTACGGCTGCCGCAGGGCATAATTTCTACACGGCTCGGGCTTTTCCCAAAAAATATTGGAATCAAATCGCGTTTGTGGCCGAGCCTACGGGACACGTATTGCACCAAAATATGATGGTAAAAAAAGGCACAGATTACGAAGACAAAGAAGCCTTCAACCTCTTGGCAGGCGCAGATGAGTGGTTTTCGCCCGTATTTGCTGAGGTAGGTCCAGACGGGGCTGTTTGGGTAGCCGACTGGTACAGTTTTATTATTCAACATAACCCCACTCCGCAAGGCTTTGGCAACGGAAAAGGAAATGCCTACGATACCGATTTGCGCGACTTTACCCACGGTCGTATCTATCGGGTAGGCTACAAACAAGCGCCTGCTTACACGCCGTTATCGTTGAGCAAAGACCGTCCTGCGGAATTGGTTGCGGCCTTGAAAAACTCTAATCTATTTTGGCGTAATCACGCGCAACGTTTGTTGGTAGAACGTGGCAACAAAGACGTAGTTCCGCAATTGGTGGCGTTGGTAAACGACCCATCTGTTGATGAAATTGGCCTCAATCCTGCCGCTATCCATGCCCTTTGGACTTTGCAAGGGTTAGGTGCAATAAACGACGAAAACGTGTTGAAAGCCGTCACTGCAGCATTGAAACACCCAAGTGCCGCCGTTCGCAAAAATGCAGTACAAGTATTGCCACCTACTGCCGCTACCGCCCAAGCCCTTTTGGCCAATAATACCTTGAACGACAGCGAGCCATTGGTAGTACTCAATTCGTTGTTGAGATTTACTGAAACACCCCTCACCCCTGCGGTTGAGCAAGCCGTCTTGACTCGTTTTGAAAACTCAAACGAAGCCGATGACCGTTGGATGCCCGATGCGTTTTCGATTGTTTTGAATGCACACGGCGGTAAGTTGATGAAAACCTACTTGGCAAAGCGCAGCGTTGGTCAAAAGGCGGAAGTAAAACCGCAAGCACCTATGAACCACGACCACCAAGCGATGAACCATGGAACGGCTTCGTCAAATCAAGCACCTGTTGCTGTCTTGGCAAGTAAGCCTGATTTGGCCATTACCAACATCACGACCAATCCAACTCTACCTTTTGTGCGTGAAAATGCTGCCGTGACTATTGAAATTACCAACAAAGGCGTAGCTATTC
>JBGAUP010000037.1:0-28525 GCA_044228585.1 Runella sp.
GATTGAGGGGTTGAGAGAGGAAACGGGCAAGCCTTTTACTATAGGAGAAATTGCCGAAGGCTTAGGAATAACTCGGAAGACACTCTCCACTATTCTAAACCAAAAGGCTGGGATAAGTCCTGAAATGGCCATTAAACTATCGGAGGCATTTGGGACGGATGCTGATTTATGGCTAAATCTGCAAAGAAAGTACGATCTTTGGTTAGCCGAGAAAAATGTGAGAAGAGAAACAATCAGGCATTTTATTGTGCCGCAGACAATCGTCTTTCAACCAGCTTAGATTAGCATCGGTTTTCTACCGATATTCAGCCAAACATTAAAAAACAACTTGTTTGGGCTTTATGTCGGTAGAAAAACCTTCTTTTATGAAACCATTCCTTTTCTTCATCATTCTATCTACTTTTTTTGTAACGGGTACGTACGCACAGCGGCAAATCACTCCCGTCAATTTCTCCCAAGTCACCGTTAAAGATTTCTTCTGGAAACCTCGTATTGAGAAAGTCCACTCGGCTACCCTGCCCGTGTGTATGACTTATACTGAAGATTCCACCGCCCGAATCCGAAATTTTGAAAACGCCGCCAAACGCAGTGGCCAACACAAAGGCATTTATTTTGATGATTCCGATGTCTATAAAGTCATTGAGGGGATTGCATACACTCTCAAAACTACCCCTGACAAAGCCCTCGAAGCCAAAACCGACGAGTGGATTGATAAAATCGCGGCGGCGCAACTCCCCGACGGCTACCTAAATACCTACTATACCCTCAAGGGATTAGATAAACGCTGGACTGACATGGAAAAGCACGAGGACTACTGTTTGGGGCACTTGATTGAAGGCGCGGTGGCCTACTTCGACGCCACAGGCAAGCGCAAACTCTTGGAAGTTTCCATTCGCTTTGCCAATCATTTTGATTCTACCTTTCGTCTCCAAAACCGCCCGTGGGTGACGGGGCATCAGGAGTTGGAATTGGCTTTGGTAAAACTTTATCATACCACTAATAACGACCGTTATCTCAAATTGGCCGATTGGCTCATTGAGCAACGCGGCAAAGGCAACGGACGTGGGCAAATTTGGACGGATAAAAACTTCGACGGTGCTCGCTACTGCCAAGACGACGTACCTGTACGCGACATGACTGATATAAAAGGCCATGCCGTACGTGCCATGTATCTCTATACAGGTATGGCCGACGTGGCTGCCGAAACCGGTGACCGTGGCTACACTCAAGCGCTTGAGCGCGTTTGGGAAGACGTGGTAGGCCGCAATATGTACATTACGGGAGGCATTGGTTCGTCCACCAAAAACGAAGGCTTTACGGTGGACTATGATTTGCCCAATGAGTCGGCCTACTGCGAAACTTGCGCCTCGGTGGGCATGGTGTTTTGGAACCAACGCATGAATCTCTATTCGGGCGAGTCTAAGTACGTGGACGTGTTGGAACGCTCATTATATAATGGAGCTTTGGCGGGGGTACAACTCACAGGCAACTTGTTTTTTTATGTAAACCCTCTGGCTTCGTTTGGTTTGCATCATCGCAAACCTTGGTACGGCACTGCTTGCTGCCCGAGCAATGTATCGCGTTTGATGCCTTCGGTGGGGGGGTATATTTACAATACTTCCAAAGACGCCTTGTGGGTCAACTTGTACGTAGGTAGCGAAACCGAAGTAAAATTGGGTGACCACAAGGTGAAATTTGTTCAAAAAACCAACTACCCATGGTCGGGTGAAGTTGAAATCAAGGCGATTCCTGACAGTAGCAAAGCCGATTTCGCGATGAAACTCCGTATTCCTGCTTGGTGCGAAAAATATACCGTCGAAATCAACGGCAAAGTCCAAACCAACTTAGTGACAGATAAAGGCTATGTAACGCTCGCCCGCACTTGGGCTAAAAACGACATTCTCAAACTTCGCATGGAGATGCCCGTGAAAGTCATAGCAGCTGATCCACGTGTGAAAGCCAACGAAGGCAAACGCGCCATTCAACGCGGGCCGTTGGTGTATTGTGTAGAAGAACAAGACAATCGCCATCTGGACTACGACCAAATTGTATTGTCGAAAAAAACACATTTCAGTACGACTTTCGAGCCTGCACTCTTGGGAGGTGTTACCACCATCAAAGCACAAAATGGCTCTGACAATTTTACATTAATCCCTTACTATTCGTGGGACAACCGCCAAGCTGGACGTATGAAGGTCTGGATTGACTGGAAAGGAAAGTAAGTGAGTACAATAGCACACTGATTTAACGGATTGTACGGATTAAAACAGATAAAGCTCCGTTAGAATCCATTTCATCCGTTAAATCAGTGTTCCATCCTAATTTTCACTAATTCTAAACCCTCAACTTCATGGAAGCCAAAGACTTTAAACCTTATGTACCCAACGAAAGCAAAATGGCCGAATTTACGGTCAAATCGGTCGTAGTAGGTGCGCTTTTTGGCGTTTTGTTTGGTGCTGCTACCGTTTATTTATCCCTCAAAGCGGGGCTTTCAGTATCGGCCTCTATTCCGATTGCCGTCTTAGCTATTTCTCTCGGACGTAAATATCTGGGAACAACCATTCTCGAAAATAATATCATCCAAACTACTGGTTCGGCAGGTGAATCTATTGCATCGGGCGTCGTGTTTACATTGCCAGGTTTTTTGTTTCTTTCCATGACCGAAGAAGGTAAAAGCATTGGGGCAGATTTCTTCAATTATTGGACAATTCTCACTTTGGCAATTTTAGGAGGATTTCTGGGGACATTGATGATGATTCCGTTGCGACGCTCGCTCATTGTTCAAGAACACGGTACACTTCCCTATCCCGAAGGGACGGCTTGCGGTTCGGTACTGATAGCAGGCGAAAAAGGCGGCGACCTCGCCAAAACGGCTTATCAGGGCTTGGGGATTGCGATGCTGTATGCTTTCTTTCAAAAAATCCTGCACGTGATTGCCGAAGTCCCCAAATTTGCCACGGCCCAAGCCAGTAAAATCTTTCCTTCGGCGGTAGTGAGTGGCGAAATCACACCCGAATATCTGGGCGTGGGCTACATCATTGGTTTTAGGATTTCTGCCGTGTTGGTAGGAGGTGGTTTGTTGGCTTGGTTGGGCTTGATTCCGCTCTTAGCCACGCTCGTACCAGCCGATACGATTGCCGAACAGCTCATCAAACTCGGCTATCTCAAAGACCTCGCCACGGCAGGCGGGCCTGGGGGCTGGAATCCCGACACCCATAGTTTTGCCGATACAGCTTCTGCCATTTATCGTGCCTATATTCGTCAAATTGGCGCAGGAGCAGTGGCTGCTGGTGGTTTTATGGCTTTGATGAAAAGTATTCCAACCATCATTTCTTCTTTTCAGCAAAGCTTGGCTTCGATGAAAGCAGGCAGTGAAGGTAACCGCCTCCGTACTGAGCAAGACTTACCCTTCAAAGTTGTTCTTTTGGGCAGTTTGGCTTTGGTGATTTTGATGGTAGTTTTGCCCCAAATTCCTGGAGATGGCTTGCTTACTAAGTTTCTGATTGCGATTCTGGTCGTTGTCTTTGGCTTTTTCTTCGTAACGGTAGCCAGTCGGATTGTAGGCATCATTGGTTCGAGTTCATCGCCCGTTTCGGGTATGACCATTGCCACCATTATGGCAACCTCCTTAGTTTTTATTGGTTTTGGGCTTACAGGAAAACTCTACGAACCTGCCGTTTTGGTAATTGGTGGCATGATTTGCATTGCCGCCGCCAACGCAGGTAACACTTCTCAAGACCTCAAAACAGGTTATTTGGTAGGCGCTACGCCTCGCTATCAACAATTGGCCTTGTTCATTGGTGTAATTGTATCATCGTTGGTGATTGGCGCTACTGTCAAACTACTCGATACCCCTACACCCGACTTAGTGGCACAGGGTATTCAGCACGCCATTGGCACCGACAAGTTTCCCGCACCGCAAGGCACGCTCATGGCCACGCTTATCAAAGGGCTTTTGTCTTTTAATCTTGATTGGCAATTTGTGTTGGTGGGTGTATTTACAGCCGTTACCATCGAAATCATGGGGGTCAATGCCCTGTCTTTTGCGGTGGGGCTGTACCTGCCACTTTCTACAACCTTACCCATTTTTGCGGGTGGATGCGTGAAAGCATTGGTCAATTGGAACGCCAAACGCAAAGGCATCGAAGAAGAAGATGCCGACTTGGGCAAAGGAAATCTTTTCTCAACAGGACTGGTAGCTGGCGGTGCATTAGCGGGAGTTGTCGTAGCCCTTCTTTCCGTAAACGACAGTATTTTCAATGCGCTCGCCAACATCAATCTCGAACATGCTCTTTCTACATCGCTCGGCGAAGGTGGCTATCAAATCCTCGGCGCAGGTTTGTTTGCTGCAATGGGGGTAGTGCTGTATCGGGTGGCGATGAAGCGGTAGTAGCAGCATAGGACTACAACGAGACATGACTCCTTGTACGGTCGGTCTTATACTTATACCCAATGAAAATCAAGAATGAAGGGGGAGAAAGTATCGCCAAGATTTACAATAAGCATCATATATTTTACAGAGTTACGCCTCTTTTTAGACCTAAAATTACTTTCATTCTATGCCCTTTTTCCCTTTTTTCATCAAAAAAAATGCTTACAAAAGCCTCTTACTCTTGTTTTTGGCTTATACCCTCCAAGCGCAAAATCTGCGCCCACCCGCTTATCCACTGATTACGCATGACCCTTATTTTAGCGTTTGGTCGCAATCCGACCGCCTCACGGATGTGGCCACAACCCACTGGACAAGCAAGCCGCAATCTATGGAAGGTATTGTACGGGTGGATGGCAAATCCTACCAATTTTTAGGAGCAACACCGATTCAGTATCAATCTATTTTGCCGACGGGAGCCGATGCCAATGTGTCGGTTAAATACACATTTGAAAAACCAACAGACCATTGGAAAGAAGGCAATTTTGACGACTCCCATTGGAAAACGGGGAGGTTACCATTTGGTTCTCACACTGACCGGTGCTTTTTATCATGGACAAAGGGCGGCGTCTGGATGAGGCGTACGTTTAACTGGGATGGAAAAACTGACCTCAGCTCCCTTCGACTTATGTTGGCTTATAATGACGAAGTGGAAGTCTTCCTGAACGGCGTTCCTGTCTTTGAACACCACAACGTTGCCGAAGATTATCGCCCCTATATAATTCCTCCCGAGGCGTTACAGTCGCTCAAAGTGGGGCAAAATATTCTGACAATTTACGCGCTTCATACGAGTGGAAACGCGTTTATTGACGCAGGTTTAGCCCAGGAAATAAAAGCAACTCCATTGCCGCTTGCCCAACAAACGGACGTAACCTTGACCGCTACTAAAACGACGTATAGTTTTAAAGCGGGAGGAATTAATTTAAGCGTTGATTTTTTATCTCCTTTGTTATTAAACAACCTTGAAGTGGCTGCTCGCCCAGTTAGCTATATTACCTTTTCTACACGTTCTACCGATGGACAACCACACGATGTGCAGGTGTTTATGGGCGTTTCTGGAACTATTGCTACCAACTTACCCAGTCAAGAAGTAGCAGCACAAAGCGGTAAAGGTTCAGGTTTGCAATGGTCATCAGTGGGTACAAAAGAGCAACCTCTACTCAAGAAAAAAGGGGATGATTTGCGCATTGATTGGGGCTATGCTTATTTGGCCGTTCCCCAAACCACCAAAGCGGAATTAACCAACGGTTTATTGAGCGACCTTAAAAAGAGATTTGTAGGAAACCAAGCAGCTACATCCACCGTCTCATCAGGTGCTGCCTCTGAGGTTGCTATCAGTGCGGTGGTTGATTTTGAGAAAGTAGAAAAAACAGCCAAAGTGCGACACTTGCTTTTGGCTTATGATGATGGTTATTCAGTACAGTATTTTGGGCAAAACTTACGGCCGTGGTGGAATCGTACAGGCAAAGTGAGTGCCGAACAATTGTTGGATTTGGCTGAAAAAGAGTATGATAGTGTTAAATCCAAATGCAGCGACTTTGACAACGTCATTGAGAGCGAAGCACTCAATGCAGGCGGGGCCGAATACGCCGATTTGTGCAAATTGGCCTACCGTCAGGCGATTGCCGCCCACAAAATTGTAGCTAAACCTAATGGCGAATTGTTGTTTTTTTCCAAAGAGAATTTCTCTAACGGTTCGATTGGCACTGTAGATGTAACCTACCCGTCGGCACCTTTGTTTTTGGCGTACAATACCGAATTGATGAAAGGAATGCTGCGGCCTATTTTTGATTACAGCGAAAACGGCCAATGGACTAAACCCTTCCCTGCGCACGACGTAGGTACCTATCCGCTGGCCAACGGCCAAACATACCCCGAAGATATGCCCGTGGAAGAAGGAGGAAACATGTTGCTACTCACGGCTGCGGTAGTGGCTGTCGAAGGCAAGGCTGATTTTGCTAAACAACATTGGAATACGCTTTCGACTTGGGTCAAGTACCTCGAAAAAGACGGTTTCGACCCCGCTAATCAACTTTGTACCGACGATTTTGCAGGACATTTGGCACGAAATGCAAACCTGTCCATCAAAGCGATTCTGGGAATTGCCGCTTACGGACAGTTGGCACAAAAGATTGGTGATGCTGCCACGGGCAAAAGATACCTTGATTTGGCTCGCGATATGGCTACGCGCTGGCAAAAGATGGCTGACATAGGTGACCACTTTGCACTGACATTCGACAAAGGCAATACTTGGTCGCAGAAGTACAATTTAGTATGGGATAAATTGTTGAATTTGAATGTTTTCCCTACTTCCGTAGCCGAAAAAGAAATCAAATATTACCTCAAAGTACAGCAACCTTATGGCCTCCCACTCGACAGCCGCAAAACTTACACTAAGTCGGACTGGATTCTGTGGACAGCGGTTTTGGCGCAATCTCCTGCCGATTTCCAAGCGTTGGTGTATCCCGTTTGGAAGTTTGTCAATGAAACCCAACCCCGTACTCCGCTCACCGATTGGCACGAAACCACCGATGCTAAACGCGTAGGTTTCACTGCCCGCTCGGTAGTAGGTGGGTATTATATGAAGGTATTAGAACAAAAATTAATAAAAAAAGGGGGGAAATAACTATGGATTATAGTGTTTCCAGTGATCAGCCGAATTCTATTCACCACTGGAAACACTTGAAAATTACCAACTTTACACCGTCATAGGAACGGATATAGATATATTTTTTATCACCCCTTCAAACTGACTCAGTTCTTCTTTCATCTCCTCCAAATAGTGCTTGGTTTCATTTTTTAACGATGAAATCAGTGCTTTGTAATAATCAATCCCTTGCAAAAGATTCGTTTGAAACGACTGCAATGAGCGTACTTTTTTGGTGGTGAGCGTATCTTTGTTTTTCTTCAATTCGTCCTCGAAGTATTTTACGTACATCCTTAACTCATTCACAAACATATTTGAACGCTTCACGGAGTTAAGCAAATTTGTGCGACCATAAATATGGCTCACCATCTGTTGTAGTGTAAACACGCCCGAAAAATACGCCAAATTAGGCCCTGGACAAATCGAAACCGCCTTGAGGTTGTGGGCAGGCTTGAGTCCATCTTTCAACAGCGCCGAAGCCCCAAGCCCCTCACAAAGACAATCTTTTTCGAGTACTTCGGTCATCTGTGCATCATACTGCTCAGGCAAGAGATTTTGCTCTTTCAATTGCTTGATTTTCAAATGTTGATATTGGCGAGACGCCGCACAGATTGGGATTTCGGTAAATTCCGTGTTGGACACTAAAAACTTCTTGTAACAAGGACTACCCGGGCGATTTTTGGCAATTCTTGCCGCAATCTGCTGCTGGGCTGAGCTTCTTCTGAAATTGTTGAATGGAATTCCCAACGGCGAAGCGTGACTTAGATAATAATCGTCAGGTTTAGCCGTCGCTAATTGATTCAACGTAACCTCGTCCACACTCGTAGCTTCGGGAACCAACAAAAACGGGCTTCCCCAACCCGTGGCATCGGCTTGGTAATAATCTAATAAAAACTTGTTTTCGTTAGCTGTCCCAATTCCCCCTTGTACCGTCACTCTGAGCGCAGGCTGGGTTTCAAAAGTAGGTACTCCTTTGGCCTCAAGTGCTTGATTGCACATCGTCCAGAGTTCGCTGGCCAAGGCTTCACGATTGTTTTTAAATTCTTCCATGATGGGGCCCAAGAGCAGTCCGTCGGTTGCAAAAGCGTGCCCACCACAATTGAGCCCCGATTCAATCCTAAACTCCGAAATCCACAAGCCCTTCTTAGCCAGTATCTTACCCTGAGTGAGAGCTGAGCGATAGTCGCTTACTTTAAGGATAATTTTCTTTTTCAAAAAGCCTTTTTCATCAGGTAAGAAATCACTGAAGGTATCAATGTAAGCATACAAACGTGGATTGTACCCCGCCGAAAAAACCACCGAAGACTCCAAATCGCTTTGAGCAAAGCCGCGTAAACTCGACAAAGCATCCGAAAACTCTTTGGGAAGCATTTCGCCGTTTTTGTCATAGGTATTTCTGTCCACCTTCGCCATGATATTGACATCTATCGCCCCCGCCTTGATTTCGCTCCGTAGTTGTTCTTGCAATTGTATTTTGGTAGCACTCTCTTCCAACTGCATCATTTTTAAATAAAGTTCTTTGAGAGGCGAATCGTCGGGAAGAAGCTCAAAGTATTTCACAATGTCATTACCTATCTTAAAAGGTAAGTTCCGAAGCGTTTCGACTTGCTGCTTCACAATGCGATTTACCAAATTAAGATACGATTGAATACGTCTGGCACGGTAGTCTTCCTCATTGGGGGTAATAGGGACAAAATTTTCATTTACCCAAGGACTATACAACTCGCGAAGACGTTCCATCAGCTCATCTTCGATAATGGATATAACCGATGAAATCCCAAAGCGAGCCACTTTGATGGGCGTTTCCATCGTAAAGCCCAGACCCATGACGGGAATATGAAAGGTATGTTGTTGATTTGACATTCTGCAATAGCGTTTTAATCAATGAACTTGTAATGAGGGTGTATTTAGGGTTAAATACATTCAAAATTCGGCATAATCTGCCTCCTAAATGATGATATAAATCAGTAACTCTCTTACTTATTTCGGCTAATTGCCTACTAAAATTCATTTTTTTGAATCATTTAGTGAATTATTGAGTTTTCATTATCGGCTAATAGTCCATAGAGAGTACGCATTTATTTATCTAAACAAAACCCTAAAAAACAAATGAAAAAAGTATTAGTACTTCTTTTTGCTCTTATCTCAGTAGGTGCTACGGCACAAGGTATCAAAACACCAGCACCAAGCCCAACCCAAACTATCAAGCAAGATTTTGCGCTTTCTTCCATCGAAATCACCTATTCTCGTCCAGCGGCTAAAGGGCGTAAGATTTTTGGTGACTTAGTGCCATTCGGTAAAATTTGGAGAACGGGTGCTAACGCTGCTACGAAGGTTACTTTCGGAGAAGATGTAAAAGTGGGTGGCGTACCTGTAAAGGCAGGTTCTTATGCCATTTATTCTGTACCCAATGCCAAAGAATGGGAAATTATCATCAACAAAGGTGCTAACAATAGCGGCTTAACAGGCTATAAAACAGAAGATGATGTAGCTCGTTTCAAAGTAGAATCCATGGAGCTACCGATGATGATTGAAAATTTCACCATCCTTCTGGGTAATTTGACCGCAGCTTCTGCCGATATTCAAATCTTATGGGAAAACACAGCAGTACAAATTCCCGTAGTAGCTGACATTGACAGCAAAATCATGGCCCAAATCAATACTGCTATGACCGTGGATAGTCGTCCATATTATCAAGCCGCAAGCTACTACTTTGACAATGGTAAAGACATCAACAAGGCGTTGGAATGGGCGACCAAAGCGGTGGAAGCACAACCTACGGCGTATTGGGTAATGCACCTAAAAGCAAAAGTTCAGGCCAAAGCGGGTGATAAAGCGGGTGCCAAAGCCAGTGCCATGAAGTCAATGGAAATGGCGAAACAAGCTAAAAACGACGACTACGTAGTATTGAATCAGAAGTTAATTGCAAGTTTGTAAGAACCCACAAGCATCTATTACCACTTCAAAGCTCTTCTCATTTTGGGGAGAGCTTTGTTTTTTATAAAACTGCTCTATTTTGTAAAACAAAAATCCATACCTATAAAATATAATTTTACTTTTTTGACAACTTTTTTATTTTTTTATTTTACAAAATACTCATTATAATATACTTGTAAAATATTTTTGACAACTTTATTTTATTATCATATAAAACAAATTAATAATTATTTACATTTGGCTTTCTACAAAACAACATACACATCGTATAAATAAAGTATATGGAAGTCATTAAACCCTTACAGGCCCAACAAACCTACACCTCAGAAGAAGCCTATCAGGCTGCATTACAATATTTTAAAGGCGATGATTTGGCCGCCCGAGTATGGGTCAATAAGTATGCCCTCAAAGATTCTTACGGAAATATTTACGAGGCTACGCCTGACGATATGCACCACCGAATTGCCAATGAAATTGCCCGTATCGAACAGCGTTATCCTAATCCTTTAAGCAAGTCCGAAATTTTTGATTTAATTAAAGATTTCAAATACATTATTCCGCAGGGAAGCCCTATGACTGGCATAGGAAACCCTTTCCAGATTGCGTCTTTGTCCAACTGTTTTGTGATTGGAAACAGCGGTGTTTCTGATTCCTACGGAGGAATTATGAAGATTGACGAAGAGTTGGTTCAACTCATGAAAAGGCGCGGTGGCGTAGGGCATGATTTGTCGCACATTCGTCCCAAAGGCTCTCCCGTAAAAAATTCAGCATTGACTTCCACAGGAATTGTTCCTTTCATGGAACGTTATTCAAACTCCACCCGTGAAGTTGCCCAAGATGGTCGCCGTGGTGCACTGATGCTGTCTGTTAGCGTTAAACACCCTGATTCCGAAGATTTTATTGATGCAAAAATGGAGTCTGGTAAAGTGACAGGAGCCAATGTTTCGATTCGGATTGACGACGAATTTATGCGGGCAGTAGAGGCTAACGGTACGTATGTCCATCAATATCCATTGGACAGCGCTACGCCCTCTCACAAAAAAATAATTGATGCCGCCATCCTCTGGAAAAAAATCATTCATAACGCTTGGCGTTCTGCCGAGCCTGGCGTTTTATTCTGGGATACCATCATTCGCGAGTCTATTCCCGACTGCTATGCTGATTTGGGATACAAGACAGTTTCGACTAATCCCTGCGGTGAGATTCCTCTATGCCCTTACGACTCCTGTCGCTTATTGGCTATCAACTTGTTTTCATACGTAGAAAATCCATTCACAAAAGAAGCACATTTCAATTGGACGTTATTCAAAAAGCACGTTGCGGCAGCACAGCGAATGATGGATGACATCATAGATCTCGAACTGGAAAAAATTGAGGCAATTCTGCAAAAAATTGACAGTGACCCTGAAGACAATGAACTGAAGCAAACCGAACGTAATTTATGGCTGAAAATTCAGACAAAAGCACGAGAAGGTAGAAGGGTAGGAATTGGGATTACTGCCGAAGGCGATATGCTGGCGGCCTTGGGTCTGCGCTACGGTAGTGACGAGGGTTCGGCCTTTGCCGTGGAAGTTCACAAAACGGTAGCCATAGAAGCTTACCGTAGCTCTGTACATACAGCCAAAGAAAGAGGTGCTTTCCCTATTTTTGACTCAGAAAGAGAAAAAAATAACCCTTTCATTGTTCGTTTGAAAGAAGCCGATGCCCAACTCTATTACGAGATGCTTGAATACGGCAGAAGAAATATTGCTTTACTCACCATTGCCCCTACGGGTACTACGAGCCTGATGTCGCAGACAAGTTCGGGCATTGAGCCTGTTTTTCTGCCTGTCTATAAAAGAAGAAGAAAGGTAAACCCAAACGACAAAGATGCAAGGGTTGATTTTGTGGACGAAGTTGGCGATTCGTGGGAAGAATACGTGGTATTTCACCACCGTTTTAAACAATGGATGGAAGTAAACAACTATGATACTACCCTCAACTATTCGCAGAAAGAATTGGATGATTTGGTCAAGAAATCGCCGTATTATAAGGCCACTTCCAACGACGTAGATTATCTAAAAAAAGTAAAAATGCAAGGAGCCATCCAAAAGTGGGTGGACCATTCAATCAGTGTAACCATCAACATGCCCAATGATGTCACCGAAGAATTGGTAGCAGAATGTTATATGGAAGCTTGGAAAGCGGGCTGCAAAGGAGTGACGGTGTATCGAGATGGTTCTCGTTCGGGAGTTTTGGTTGCTAACACAGACAGTAAACAAGAACACAGTACAACTCAAAACACCGTTTTCCCCACTACCCGCCCACAGGTATTAGAGGCGGATGTGGTTCGTTTCCAAAACAAAAAAGACAAATGGATTGCCTTCATCGGGTTGATTGACGACAGACCCTACGAAATTTTCACTGGTTTGGCCGACGACGAAGATGGCATCCTACTTCCGAGGTGGGTAAATGAAGGTTTAATTATCAAAAATCGTGATGCTGACGGTAGTTCTCGTTATGATTTCCAGTATAAAAACATTCGTGGCTATAAAACAACCATCGAGGGGCTGTCGCATAAGTTTAATCCTGAATACTGGAACTATGCCAAGCTGATTTCCAGCACATTGCGCCACGGTATGCCCATCGAAAAAGTAGTAGAACTTATCAGCAGCCTTCAACTGGATGAGTCTATTAATACGTGGAAAAACGGGGTTGCCCGTGCATTAAAACGTTATGTACCAGACGGCACAGAAGCCCAAAAACAAAGCTGTCAAAATTGCCACTCCACCAATCTGATGTATCAGGAAGGATGCCTCACTTGCAAAGATTGTGGGTCTTCTAAGTGTGGCTAAAGTAGTTGTTCAGACTTTCCAGGTTTTCACAACTTGGAAAGTCTGAACCCATCTTCTACTCAAGGCTTCGCCAATAAAAACTCCTTTACCAATTCCAGTTGATCGGTACTGAGAAAATCTGCCCCTGCCTCGCGGAGTTTTTTCCAGACGGCAGGGTCTTCAGGACAAGCCCAAAGACGGAGTTTTTTGCCTTCTGCGTGTATTTTTTTTACCAATGCTTGTAGTTTTTGAAACTGCTCTTCGGGCATATCACCTTTGCCACGCCAACTCAGATGATTGGAATAGTTATCACTCACTACGGGCATGAGTTGGGACGTGAGTTTCTTCCCCAAATCAGCAGGACGGCCATCCAATGACGCCAATCGTTCCTTCGATTTTTTCAAAGTTTCGATGGGGCGATTACCTGAAATGAATACGTTTACAGCGCCTGTTTTGGGGCTATTGCCTTTGTATGAGGTAAAAATAGCACTATACTTTTGGAGTAATTTCTCCAATGCTTTATAGGTGCTTTCAGCTTCGGTTTTAAAATCAATCATCAGGTAAAACGGTCCTTTGTAGCCTGCATACACTTGATTACCACCATTTTGAGAAATACGCTCTGTCAACGGTTTTAAATACAAATTTTCTAAAGTATGCGCAGGATTGTTGAACGTGGGGCGTTCGTGTGCTACAAACAGCGTATCGTTGATTAAATACACATCGGCTTCTACGCTCGTAAAGCCTTGATCTAAAGCGTCCCACAAAGGTCGCGACTGTTCATAGTCGTTGTGCGCATGGGCGTTGGGCAATGGAATCACGTCAGGCTTAACGGGTGGTGTTTGGAGCTTGGCAATGGGCTGTGTCCAAGCTGTTTCTACATCTCCTGCGCTATAAGGATTGTACTTGGGTTTGGTCGAAATGATTTTAGCACGTACCATAAGTTCATCTTCGGCCAACGTATAGTTTACTTCCGTACCCTTTATCTCCCGAAAAATCTCCGCTTTGTCTTTTCCTCTTTTTAGTCCAATCAACTGAATCGTATAGCTAATGTCTGCCTCAGCTTTTATCTGAAAGGATATACTCGTGGGCGTTTGGGTGAGATTTTTCAATTCCACCCCCGTAGTAGCATAAAACCGTCCCGCTTCCAATGCCTCTATCAAAGCGCGAGGTGTCAAATCGGCGGCGTTGACCATCACCCAACCACGCCCAGTATTGCTTTGTTCTAAGCCAAAAAACTGATAATTGTGGCTGTCGTCAGTAGCCAAGCCGTACATCAACGGGCGACCTTGTTGAAGGAAATGGGCGTTGATTTTGTCCCACATGGCTTCTGTACCTTCGCGTGTTGCATCCCCATAATTGTTGACCATCGGATGACCATTGAAGACTTCAAAAAATCGTTCGTAGCGCAGTTGCATCAGGTCTTGGGCGGTAATCGCATAGTAAAAATTGGGGTGATTGATGTGCGGAAACATGGGCTGCCCTGTTTGACGCCGCTGGGCTACGACCAAATCAATGTTGTTTTGCATCACCTCCGCCACGCTATTTCCGCGCTGTGGGCGAATCAGGTTTTGCACATTGGTCATGTTGATGTGAATAGGCTTGCTGTCGTAGCTGGTTGAGACTTCTTCGCTTTTGAGAATGAGAAACTTCCCTGCTTCATCAAAATAACTACGATATTCCCGCAGTTTTTGAGGCGTACCTTCAAAGTCGTTAAGTTTTTTATACGTAACCCAATCTGGCTTCCAAACGTGCGCAAATAACGCTCAAACGTACGACGACGCTCTACACGTGGTACGTTTACCCATTTTCACCTTCTTGGAGGATGTGGTGAAAGCCCCATGAGTGATAACCGTTTGTACCAATCCCATGATTTCAGGTAATCGTCGCCATCGCTCCAAAGCGAATGCGTATGGAGATTGCCCTTGTACCAGTTTTGGGTGTAGGCAGAGTTACAAAAAATCAACAAAAATACCGTAAATCAGTCTCATAGAAGGATGGGAATAAGTATATTGAGAGAAGGCTTGTCTAAGCCATTTCTAACAATACCTTTCACCATTAAAATAAGACCCACTTATTTCTACGAAAATTTAGGGGAACACTGCCACCAGCTCAATCTCAATAAACTTGTCAGGGTGCGTCAATGCCATGATGCCAATAGTGGAGCGCGTAGGTTTGGTTGGGTTTTCTTTTGTCCCACAATACTGCGCATACGCATCAAACCAACCTTGGTAGTCGTGTTTATTCCCTTTGAAATGATGGGGGTTACGCCAAACTCGTAACATCAATACATCCCCAAGTCAGTCCCTTGGCTTTAACAGCCTTTCGAGATTTTTCAAAATGTTGATAGCCTGCGTTTTAGTATCCCCAAATCGGGCATAAGTACCCTCCGTAGCAGTACTATCAGATACTCCTACCGTTACGCCGCTTGTCCAAAGCAATTGTTGCCTGCGGGTACTACTGCCCCTGATGAAATTGGCGAAGTAGGATTTCCATAAAAAGAGACCGTTTGTGCAAAAGCACTAACTAATAAGAAAAAGCTTAGAAAAAGTGAAAGTAAAGTTTTCATCGTAGCTAAAAATTGGAGTGAAAAAAATAATAAATTGTATATTTTACTTATTTATTGAAATAATATTTTGAATTATCGAAAATAACAATAAAATCATTTGACTATCTACATTACTGGTATTTTTGTTTAGCCACATATTCATTATTTAACCTTTCATTCACTTCTTGTTTGTTATTATGAATCGTCATAATTTCATCAATGCGAGGCTACCTGGCATTTCGGGATAGCTTCAGAATTGCAAGCTGTGCCCCACGCCTTAGCGTCAAAAATTCCTACCACCCCATCCCCAAACTTAAATTGTCATTGAATCGGATTGTCAAAGAAACCGTAGGGTTACGACCTTTTCGGGCTTCAGGGCTACGTATATCCAAAGAAGAATTAGGCAATAAAACCATCGTTCACAATTACGGACACGGTGGCAGCGGTTGGTCGCTGTCGTGGGGAACGGGGAATATGGCACGTCAACTGGTGATGTCCACCGAGGAACGTAAAATAGCGGTGATTGGCTGTGGCACGGTTGGGTTGGCCACGGCTCGATTGCTACAAGAAAAAGGTTACGAAGTCACAATCTATACTAAAGATTTGCCTCCTAACGTAACCAGTAGCTTGGCTACGGGTACGTGGTCGCCAGCATCGCGGGTATGCGACCCCAAAGTAGCCAAACCCGAATTTCGTCAACAGTGGGAAGAAGCTACGCGCTTCTCTTTTCGCACTTTCCAGTTTTTGTTGGGGATGAACGATATTGCCGCTTGGGTGGACGAGTATAATATTTCTTCCGAAAAGCCAATAGGACAAACAGATATATCACAAGGGGGAGAAGTCTATCACTTATCAGGGCTCATTGCCGAACGGCAGGAATTGGCCGCCAAACAACATCCTTTCAAAAATAAAGATTGTAAGCTGGCGGTCAAATATGATGTTTAACATTCCCAGCTACTTACACCACCAAATGAGTACGTTTGTGATGCTGGGCGGGAAAATCAAAATTCAGGAAATCAGAAAAATAGAAGATTTGGATGCCTTACCAGAAAAGTGCATTGTCAACTGCATGGGTTTGGGGGCAAAAGCAGTTTTCAACGACGAAGAGTTGACGCCTATATCGGGACAGTTGGCATGTCTCATTCCTCAACCCGAGGTTACGTACAAACTCAGCACCAAGGGCGCCAATATTATTGCCCGAAAAGATGGAATTTACTTAGGTGGAAATGGCTTGGTAGGAAATTGGGACACTACGCCCAAACGAGAATACACCGAGAAGTTTGTTGAAGTCATTCAACAATTGATGAACGAGATGCGAGGTTAAAACACCGTATCATTTTTACATAGGGGATTTCTCCCTTGTAAAAAATAGTCCCTTCTTGTGTCATACCAAAACGTTCATAAAACGGTTTAGCATCCCAGCGGGCGTCGCACCAGATTTGGACGGTATCCCATTCGATGGCTTTTTCAAAAACGTGTTGAAGCAATTGACTACCAATACCTTTTCGTTGGAAATCTGGATGCGTAGCAAACTTGCGAAAACGAACTCTTTTTTGTTCATCAACGAATACAGAAATAACCGAAACCAATTTATTATCAATAAAATACCCAAAATGAAACCCGAGTCATCTTCGGGTACTTTTACAAAATTCAGTGGCTTATCTGGCCACAATACTTGATGACGAAGCTGATAAGTATCGGTAGAAGAAATCGTTTTAATCATTCTCTAAAAACAACTAAGGCCTTAGATTTGAAGCGGTGCAGCAGCTAGTTTTGCGTACTAAAAAATCCTTATTGGAGGTCGCATTTCTTTGCGAGGGTTCTTTCATAAACTCATAATCCAAGTTCTATGTCGAGCAATCGGGTTTTATGGAGATTAGCCCAAGCGGCGTCGTAGTTGCCTTTATGAAACTCTAAAACCGATTTTTTAAGGTAAGCATTGGCCGAAGTAGAATCCAATCGAATAGCTCGGTTGAGAATTTGCTCAGCCTCTATCAACTCCCAATTTTCTTTCGCTTCCTTATAGTGAATCAAGTCCACTGTTGCCAAATCTACCAACAACCCTACGTTGGTCGAGTCCATATCCGCGCCTTTTCGGAGCATTCGTTCGGCATCGGTCAAATGCCCCTGTTGAAAGCATACAACTCCTAAGCCCCAATAACAATCGCTGTTTTTGTTGTCGAGCAAATAGGCCAAATTGAAACGATAACAGGCCGTATCTAAGTCGCCTTCTTGAAGGTATTCCCAACCGCGAGCGGAGAAGAACTGACTGGCCTCGGTACGGTTAGTAAAGTTTTGGTCGCAATCATTGAGAAAATTAATTTCAAACTCAATTTGCTCAATGCTTTTGCTGGTCTCGCCAAACAAGGGCATCAAGTGCATATTTTTAACTACCGTAGTAGCTTCCACCGCTGCTTGTTTGCTTGTACTTGTATCGGCGGGGCGGGTGCTACTTACAAATTGCATGGTTTGCGCCTGTACCCAAAACGGAGTCAACATCACTCCAAATAACCCAATAACTAAATGACTAAATGACAGTATTGCTTTCATCGCTACCAACTCATCAGAACGTCCTAAAAAACGTTTATTTCCAATCTGTTATTGTACCAACTTCTACTTTTTTCTTTTAAAAGATTTACTCTTACTGGGTGTGGAGGTCTTTTTTTGCGGTTTCGAATTTACAACTTTTTTCTTTTTCTTTTCGTGAAAAGCACCTTTAAAATTTGGGTCTTCTTTTTTTCGTTGTTCATCTATTTCGCGTAAAAATGCCTGTTTTTCTTCAAAAGGCGTTTCTGGGACTTCAACACCTTCGGGCAAAACCACCCGAGGGACTGTCATCCGAATAATTTTTTCGATTTTTGCAATGTGATATTCATCGGCCATTGTCACGAAGGTGATGGCATTCCCTTCCTGATTGGCACGCCCTGTACGTCCGATACGATGTACATAGTCTTCGTAAATCAACGGTACGTCAAAATTGACAACGTGGCTCACTTGTGTTACATCTATTCCCCGAGCAGCTACATCGGTCGCAATCAAAATCCGAACTTTGCCGTCTTTGAACGCTTCCATAACATTGATACGCGTATTTTGACCTTTATTGGCATGAATCACCCGTACTTCGTCGTCAGTTACGACCTTACGTTTCAGAAACTTATAAATATTTTCAGCGGTTTCTTTAGACCTTACAAACACCATTCCTCGCTGGAAAGTCTCCACATTCTGCACGATATATTCGAGCAAATTAATTTTAGTTCTAAAGTTAGGTACTTCGTAAATAACTTGCGTAACTCGCTCGGCAGTAGTGGCTTGGGGAGTTACTTCTATTCGGATTGGAGCTTCCAAGAAATTTTCTGACAGCCTTTCCACTTTAGGAGGAAAAGTAGCCGAAAAGAGTAAGTTTTGACGCTTACGCGGAATTACTTCCAGAATACGGTTTATCTGCGGCATAAACCCCATATCCATCATCTTATCCGCCTCGTCCAAAATCAGCGTACTGAGTTGTTTGACAAGAATTTCGCCCCGTAAATACAAATCCATAAACCGTCCAGGCGTAGCCACCACAATATCTACTCCTTTTTGTAACGCTTCGATTTGGGCCTTGGGCCCTAAACCGCCATAAAGTGCCACGTGGCGTAGGTCGGTGTACTTTCCCAGCTTGCCAATCGCAGCATCTATTTGCATCACCAATTCACGCGTGGGCGCAAGAATGAGCGCACGTGGGTGCTGTCCTTGCGCATATTTGATACGCATCAGCAAGGGCAATACATAAGCCGCCGTTTTGCCCGTTCCCGTTTGAGCAATTCCCAATACATCATGGCCTTGCAAAACAAGTGGAATGGCTTGTGCTTGAATAGGCGAAGGGGATTCATAGCCCGCGTCAGCAATGGCATTGAGAAGCTGGCGGTTGAGGTTAAAATCGTCGAAAGTCACTATAAGATGGTCGTTTGTTTTAAGTTTTAACGTACTCTTTTTCAAATACATTCAAAGTTACGTGAAGTTTTGTTATCAATCACCCGCCGAAAACCGTAACTTTGCCCCAGCAAGTTAATCACTCATCTGCTCAATTATTCGACTATTCTATGAAATTCGGCGTAGTAGTTTTTCCTGGGTCCAATTGCGACGACGACACCGTCTATACCTTACGGGTCAATCTCGGACAAGAAGTTATTAAACTCTGGCACAAAGACCACGACCTTCAAGGCTGTGATTTTATCATTTTGCCTGGTGGTTTTTCGTACGGTGATTATCTACGTACAGGCGCTATTGCGCGTTTCTCTCCTATTATGAATGAGGTCATTGCCCACGCCAATCGTGGTGGTTATGTGATGGGTATTTGTAATGGATTTCAAATTTTGGCAGAGGCAGGATTGGTTCCAGGCGTATTGCTTAGAAACAACTCTCAAAAATACATTTGTCGTAACATTTACCTCAAGCCTCAAAGCCAATCGGCACTCTTGACAGCAGGCTTAGAGCCTAAAGCGTACAAAATTCCGATTGCCCACGGAGAGGGTCGTTACTTTGCCGATGCGGATACCCTCAAAAGTCTCAACGACAACGATCAGGTATTGTTCCGCTACTGCGATGAAAATGGACTCATTACCGAAATGGCCAATCCAAACGGCAGTTTAGAAAATATTGCGGGCGTAACCAATGCGGGCAAAAACGTATTTGGTATGATGCCTCACCCCGAACGCGCCTCTGACGAAGCCCTCGGCAATGCAGACGGGCGGTTTATTTTAGAACAAATTGTGGCTGTAACGGCCTAACAAATAGCATAATTCACAGAATTGCCAAGTCCCTGACAATGTCTTACTGACTTGTCAGGGACTTGCTATTTAAGACCAATCCGTACGGAAATCAGTTTTCAACTTTCAGACAATCAATTTTTAGCAAGATTGGAACGTTGTTGAGCAATTATGGCATGATTGTCGTGAATGGTTTGCAATTTAATGCGGCCATTGGCATCAAATTCGAGTACGGACGTAAACTCAACTTCGGTTCGTTTGCCAATTTTGCGGTCTGTTCCTACTACTACTCCTGTCACACACATCCAACTATATTCGCCAAATATATCTTTAATGTCTTGGCGGAAACCCTTCACTCGTTGATGTGTTTCATAGACATAGCGAAAAAATTCGGGGCCTTTATAGGTTTGTTTTTGAGAAGCAATATATACTTCAATGTTGGGTGCAATCAATTGTTCGAGGGCAGTAGCATCGTTTTTATTAATGGCTACATAAAAAGCGACGGCACGTTCTTTGTTGGTTTGTTGCGCTTGACTTACCCATGCAAAGGAAAGCATTAAAATGCTCAAAATGAGTCTTTTCATATTGTTTTTAATTTAAAAGTTTAGGATAAAACAGGCCTTTGATTTTCACGGTATTAGGCCTGTTTTAGATGAATATGTAAGCTATTTGTTGGCCATGGTGACTTCTTGCGGCTTGTCCACAAATTCCTTGAAAGAGGCGATTTTGCCATTGCGAACTACAAAATGATGAACCAGTGTATTCTTGTATAACTTAGGGCTTCCCGCAAGTTTGTATTCACCACTGATAAAGGCAATTACATTGTCACCGTCAGCCATGAAGCGATAAGGTTCAAACTTGGTAAATTTGCATAGCTTCCGAAAGATTTTTTGAAGAGCATCCCCGGTTCTTTTTTCCCGTTGTAAACACGGGCTATTTTGGCGTCGGGATTGTCCGTTACGTCCCATACGATATCGTCGCTACAAACGTCACCGACGCCTTTAAAATCCCCTTTCCCAAATAGTTCATATCCTTTCACGATAGCCGACGTATTTGGGATTTGCAATGCTAAATAACCTACTTGTTCCAAAAGCGCATTGGGATTATTGACCCAGTGGGCCTCGCATTTGCCATTTTTATCTACTTCTACGATGTCCACATCACTCCAAACAATATTTTTTCCCGTGGCAGGAATCATCCCAAATAATGTACCTGTGTGCTTGGCAGTGAGTGTATTTTTTATGTAATACTTATTGCCTGATACAGCAATATCTTCTACCGTAATCTTCACATCAGAAAAGGCATTAAAGAGCGATTTCATCATGTTCATTACAGCTTCTTTTCCCCGAATTGGCTCTGGGCCAGCCCCGTAGTCAATACAATTGTCGCTTAGGTGAGACGCAAATCGGGCAAAATCTTTTTGCTCAATAGCAGTGTAGCTATCACGAAGGGCTTTTTTTGTCATTTCAACATCTTGTGCCGAAGTTTTTCCTGCCAACACTCCCGTCAGCAAGGTAATTAAAAGGGGTTTTTTCATTGTGATTGTTTTAGGTTTTTAAAGTTTGTTGATGAATAATATGATTAGAGATTTTAGGATTTCACTGAATGAATGTGTTTGTAGGTATCGGCATAGTGACGTAATCTGATGACTTTACCTTCTTCATTGAAACTCCATAGGTGGATTTCTTCATCAGAAAAAACTCTTGCACAATAGAGTTGAATCGGTCTTAATACTCACTTCTACAAGCTATTTTATGCCCCCATTCATCATAGAAAGAATCTGAAAATCAAGGAAGTTGTTGAGCTACTATTCAAAAACTCCATAACTCCTTCTTTTCCAAAGCGAGGTTTTAGCCAAGGGACATTTGTGTTTGGGGTGGTGTCTACCCACGCTTCCATTGTACGTCGTCGGCAACGTACGAAAGGATAGTGGCCATATCGCCTTTTCCAAAGGCTTCATAAATGATTTGTACGGTTTCGAAATTTGTTTTCATTGTTTTTGGTTAAAAAATTAAAAGTTTAGACAAAAATTTAGCGTGTAGAGGTTTTAAGACATAAAGATTGCACCGTAGAAACTGTGCGTGATTAAAAATAAACTCTGATGATTAGGCTATAAAAACCTGTTTGGGTATTGTGAAAGGTCTTCCAGAAGATTTCAAGAATACATACAAAGGCAGTAGGTTTTTGGATTTCAAACCAAAAAAATCTTTCTATGGAGTTTTTAGCCTCCCAAACACCCACTTTCTGAATGGGATTAAGATTATTGAGCTTCTGGCGAAAATTTTAAAAAAAGATAACCGCTGCCCCCATCGCCTTCGCTGGCAATATAGAGAGTTCCGTCGGGAGCAAAACAAATTCCTTCGGGCTGACGATAAACGGTTGGGCTAAGTTCGATATTACGCAGAGGGCCGCCTTGGCGGTGAAGTATAACTAATCGGTGACCCACTGAACTTAGCAAATACACTTCTCCTGTTTGTGGATGAAAAGCGATGCCTGAAGGCTTAAAATCGTTCCAAAGTTTACCCTTTAAACCAATGGCTTCAAATTGTTTTTCTTTCAATTCACGTTCTGTGAAAACCCTTCTGCTTTTCAAATCAAAGGAGAAAATCACTTTGTCATCGTTTTTAACGGCCTTTTTTGAGGCTTCTTTTACCGCAAGCCAAAGGCGTTTAGTAACGGGGTCATAAGCGAGCCCTTCTACATCATTTTTTCCAGGTAAATTGGTATCAATATCGCGGGTTTCATTGTTTCCCATTTTGAAATTCAACAATTTTCCATCGCTTCGCAACACATACACCTCGTCTGATACAAGGGCAATATCCTCATAATCACCTGGCTGGTCAAACCTGTGATTCTCTGCAATCTCTTGTTTCTTTAAATCATAGACAAACACTTCCCCTTTCTCATCTTGAACACAGAGGAGTTGTTCTTCTTTATAAAACGATAAACCCGATATTTCAGTTAAGGCTTTGGGAAGCGAGTATTTTTGGGTTGGCTTCGCAAAATCGTAAACATAAGATTTGGGAGATGTTTCTGCCAGCTCTTGATTTTTCTGACTGGCAGGATTGCAGGCTGCCGCTACCCACAAAAAGAAGAATACGATTATAATTCGGGAAATGGTCATTGCTCGTTTTTGGGTCAACTAACAAAAAGTTTACCACAAAAACAACAATAGACCATTTCCTTTTTACTAAACTTATGCGACTCAGCGACATTAACGCATTGCTACTGTTTTGGTATGGGGTTTAAATTTCTCAGGGACTGCATTCTTAATCGGCTTGAGGGTCATCAAGTAAGTATAAATCGCGCCCAAATCTTGTTCGCTCATCCCTCCATACATTGTCCAAGGCATGATAGTTTGAAACTCGTTAGGGCCTACTTTATGAGGCTTATACGAACTATCAGCATACGCCTTAAAACGAGCTATAAAAGACTCTTTAGTCCAGTTTCCAATCCCTGTTTCTTTATCAGGAGTAATGTTGGGGGTAATCAACAGCCCCGACGGAAGGGCAAACTCTCTCCCCCCTGCAAACATTTTTTCGGGGATAATTTGTCCCTGCTCTACTTGCGTATGACACTCCACACAACCCGCAATATTAACGAGGTATTTGCCCGAAGCCAATACATCTGTATCTGCGGGACGCTTTGTAGGCTGCGCTTTTTTGGGAATGGTATTGATGATAAAATTAAACGGAAAATCGGGTTGAGAATCGGCTGGTTTGTTTTCAATAGGTTTTAGGGTACGCAAATACGCTACAATGCTTTTAGCATCTTCTTCATCCATACTCCCATAGTAAGGATAAGGCATGACAGGAAAAAAGGCGTGTCCGTCGCGGCTAACTCCTGTGGTAATAGCCCGAAAAATTTCGCCATCCGTCCAGCTACCTATTCCGTAAGGGGTGATATTTTTTGAAGTAAATGAGCCTGGAAATCCTTGTTTCTGATCAAAGAGTTCGCCTCCCTTACCAAGGGTGCCTTCTACCAATGGTGCCGAAAACAAACTATAATCGCGAGTACTGTGGCAATCCATACAAACATTGACGTGATTGGCGAGGTATTCTCCCCGTTTTATTCGTTCGGGCGTAAGTTCCACTTTCAAATCTGGTGCGGGTCCTACATCGGGGAGAGCTAATTTAACATAGGCCATAACACCAAGTACACCAACAACTACAATTCCTAATAAGATACCGAGAATTTTGAAGAGTTTTTTCATTTTTTATCGAGGTTTTAGGTGATAAGAATGGAATAAATGTGAATTACACAACGAGAGTATATACATATTTTGCAAAAGTTTAGATTTGATTTTTTATACTTTTAACTGATTTTCATTATTTTCGTTACGATTTTACTTAGCAACTCTCACTACAAGAGAGTCAACACAACCCTTTTCAATTGAAAAAATTACCCATTTCGGAAGATGAGCTCATCAGGGGACTGCAAGCCCGTGACGATAAGGCTTTTTCGATACTTTATGATAACTACTCCCCCGCCCTACTGGGTATCATTATGAAAATTGTAAAAGAGGAAGCTGAAGCTGAAAACTTATTGCAAGATTCATTCGTAAAAGTTTGGAAAAGTATTGGTCAATATGATGCTACGAAAGGGCGCTTGTTCACGTGGCTGCTTAATATCGCCCGAAATACCGCCCTTAATTTTTTACGTTCTTCCCATTTTTTTGAGGAAGGTCAAATCCAAAACTTAGAAACAATTGTATATACAGAAACGGTAAAAACTGAACTTACAGAAGTGAACTACATCGGAGTTAGTGAGACCGTCCAAAAACTCGACCCTAAACTTAGACAAGTGATTAATCTGATTTACTATTTGGGCTATACTCAGCAAGAGGTGTCCGAAGAGCTAAATTTGCCTTTGGGAACGGTAAAAACCCGAACTCGAATGGCGTTACAACAATTAAGGGTTTATTTTGGACAACATAATTTTTAAAATGGACGTACAAGCATACATTGAGTCAGGGGTTGTAGAAGAATATTGCCTGGGACTATTATCAGAACACCAATCATTAGAAGTGAAGCGGTTGGCGGCACTTTTTCCAAAAATACAACAGGAAATAAAGAATACCGAAGCCGCCTTGTGTAACTATGCTGAAGTCCCGCCCCGTTCTGCATTGAAAGAACAAATTATGGGGACGCTCCAAAATCTGAAATTAGAAGAAGAAATTCATCTTGAGAATCCTCCGCTCATCAATCGCCACAGCGACATCAACAAATGGAATAAAGCCCTTGCAGGTATTGAGCCTACGCTTGAATATGATGGGTTAAAAGTGCATTTTTTGCGCGAAACCGACGAATTACAGCTCTGTGTAGCTTGGCTTCATACCAGCTTAATTGAGCAAGAACACCATCGGGAAGAATTTCAAGAAAGCTTTCTCATATTGGAAGGTACTTGCGATTGTGACTTGGGTGGCACTATTGTAAGTTTACAGCCCGGGGGGTATTTGGATATTCCCTTTGATACACCTCACATTATTAAGGTTACTTCTCCTGAAATTGGCTACGTCAAAGCACTGATTCAGAGACGAAAAATAGCGGCATAATTTTACCGCTTATCCCTTCAAAAACTCCAACTATCCGTAATTGCTTGAAAGTATTTAAGGCAAGGGCTTAACTTTCGTGTGTTCGCGTCAACAACGATTCACTTCTTAACCGCCTCTTCAATGCCCAACATTCTCGAAGCACACGATATAGTAAAGCAATACGCTACCCACCGCGCCCTTGATGGGGTGAGTATTCAAGTTCCCAAGGGTAGTATTTTTGGCCTGCTTGGCCCCAATGGTGCGGGAAAAACATCGCTCATCCGAATTATTACTCAAATCACTGCTCCCGACGAAGGTTACATCTTACTTGATGGCGAACGTCTGCGGCCTAAACACATTGAACACATCGGCTACTTACCCGAAGAACGGGGTTTGTACAAAAAAATGAAGGTAGGTGAGCAATTACTCTATTTGGCCCAACTCAAAGGGCTTTCGGAGCGCGACGCGATGGAAAAGCTTAAAGTTTGGTTCAAAAAGTTTGACATCAAAACTTGGTGGAGCAAAAGCATCGAAGATTTATCGAAAGGTATGCAGCAAAAAATTCAGTTTGTGGCCACGGTCATGCACGAGCCTAAATTGATTATCTTAGACGAACCTTTTTCAGGCTTTGACCCCATCAATGCCAATCTCATCAAAGACGAGATTCTCGAACTCCGCGACAAAGGAACTACCGTTATTTTTTCCACCCACCGCATGGAATCAGTAGAAGAACTATGCGATCATATTGCTCTGGTTAATCAATCAAAAGTGATTTTGCATGGTAGTAAAACCGACATAAAAAATCAATTTAAGGAAAATAGCTATGCTGTTAGCTATCACGGAACATTAGGAAGTTTGCCCGCGGATTTTGAAATTATTTCTCAAAAAACCAACGAAGATAATCTTAATCAAGCCAATATCCGTCTCTTAGGAGATACATCTGTCAATCAATTGGTGGGAAATCTTATCAGCCAAGTAGAATTAGTAGCTTTTCACGAGAATATCCCTTCTTTCAACGAGATTTTTATCAAAGCCGTAGGCGGGAAAATGCCCGAAGAAGTAAGTAGTTTGTAGTTTGCCTGTTTACAGTTGGAAGTTCTCTATCTGAGAAAATAGTTGCTATTAATGCCCCAAAATTCAAAAAACAAAACTCCCCATCGGGGCTGGGGACTTCTGATGCTATGAAAAATATTTTCCTTGTTCTCAAACGTGAATATCTCGTGCGTGTACGCAAAAAATCGTTTATTATTATGACGATTTTGACACCACTTTTGATTGCTGCATTTTACGGAATCATTGTTTGGGCTGCCGTAGGCTCTTTTAAAAATGAGCATAAAACCATTCAGGTGATTGACCAAAGTGGTTTATTCAAAGATAAATTCAAGAACGACAAAAACACTACTTTTCAGTTCACAACTGAATCAGTGACGGCTGCCCAAAAAAAGCTAAAAGGTAAGGAAAATCAACTATTGGTTTTTATTCCTGCTGACATAATGGCTTCTCCTAAAGGCTTACAGATTTATGCCGACAAAAATATTGGCCCCATGTTGCAAGGACGCATTGAGAAAATCGTCCAACAAGAACTCCGCAATATCAAACTCTCGAAGGCGGGTATTACTCAACAAGTGATTGAAGAAGCCAACCAAAATGTAGATGCTCAAACCTATAGTCTCGACGATGAAGGAAAATCCCAATCGAGTAGTACTATGGCCGCTTATGTGGCGGGTTATGCTGCGGCGTTTTTGCTCTATATTTTTATCTTAATCTACGGCGCAGGAGTAATGCAGGGGGTAATGGAAGAGAAATCGAACCGTATTATTGAGGTGATTATCTCGTCAGTGAAACCTTTTCAGTTGATGATGGGCAAAATTCTGGGGGTAGCCGCCGTCGGGCTGACTCAGTTTCTCCTCTGGGGGGTGCTCACTTTCGGAGTTACTACGGCTACCCAAACCTTTTTCGGTTTCAACCGCTTTACGGCTACCCAAGAAGTACTCAATAAGCAAGCCGAACAAGCTGACCCAGAGCTCAAAAAGGAAATGGAAAAACAGCAAAGTAGCACATTGAAAATGGTTGATGCTTTTGGTAAATCAGCTCAATCTCTACCATTAACTCAGATTTTTCTTTGTTTTATTTTTTACTTTTTGGGGGGCTATTTATTGTACAGTTCGCTTTATGCAGCCATTGGTGCTTCGGTCGAAAACCAACAAGAAGCGGGTCAGTTTACTTTTCCAGTAATGCTTCCGATTATTTCAGCCATCTTCTTTGCCCAGCTGGCTATTAATCAACCCGACGGTTCGTTGGCCTTCTGGACTTCCATGATTCCATTTACTTCCCCTATCGTAATGATGGCCCGAATTCCTTTTGGCGTACCTGCTTGGGAAATAGCACTTTCTATAGTATTACTCGTGCTGGGTTTTGTGGGTACTACTTGGTTGGCAGCCCGTATTTATCGAATCGGCATTTTAATGTATGGCAAAAAAGTCAATTACAAGGAACTCTCTAAATGGATTTTTTATAAAGGATAGCCGAGAGAGGCTCAAATTTTACAGTCAACAGGCTGACACAATGATGGGTACGACGCATAATTGAGCAATTATTTTTGATAACCAAGGTGCTGTGGGTAACTTATAATGGATAACAAGGACTAAAGCACTTAAAATCTTTCAATGGATTCATGGAGAAAGTAGATGTGATAGAAACTAAACCTCAAAAGTCAAAAAAATCTGCTCTAAAAGAATGGATTGACTCTATTGTATTTGCTGTGGTAGCGGCTACCTTAATTCGCTGGCTGTTTTTTACTCCTTACACCATTCCCTCTTCCTCAATGGAAAAAACGCTGCTGGTTGGGGACTTTATTTTTGTGAGTAACCTTC
>JBGAUP010000422.1:0-3569 GCA_044228585.1 Runella sp.
ACGATTATGACCAATTTTATGGGTCAAGTGTGGTAAAATGTAAGTCTCAAAATCTGATTCTGAAACATTCACAGGTAACTTATTCATAGGTTTTTTTATGATAAAGATACTTGAAATTCAACTAAACAACTTTATTGATAAATTCGGACATAATCTACCTCCATGGCTGTAGGAAAAACACTTTCATCTACTCCTTTGGTACCGCCCCAATTGCCGCCTACGGCTACATTCAGCAACAAGTACTCAGGCTTGTCAAAAGGCCATTCATTGACGGTTTTGTGTTCGTTAGGAATGCTTAGATACGTGACACCGTCCAGCAGAAAATCCATTTTTTCGGGAGTCCAATCCACGGCATAGACGTGAAACTCAGTGTAAGGGTTTTTGATAAAAATCTTCTTTGATTTTTGAGTCCCTTTTACGTGGTTATAACTTTGGGTATGGATAGTACCTACCAAGGTGTCGGGATCATAGCCAACGTGTTCCATAATGTCAATTTCGCCGCATTTAGGCCAACCAGCTTCTTTGATATTGCTGCCCAGCATCCAAATCGCAGGCCACGTACCGCGTCCTTTGGGCAGCTTAGCCCGAATTTCAATGCGGCCATAGGTCCATTCGGCTTTGCCGCGAGTCACCAGCCGTGCCGAAGTATATTGGCGGTTTTCTTTGGGTTCTTTGCGGGCCGTAATGGTCAAAATACCCTTACGAACTACCGCGTTGTTGGTGTCTGCCAAGGTGTAATATTGTAGTTCGTTGTTGCCCCAACCATTTCCACCTACATCGTAGCCCCATTTTTGGGCATCGGGTAAGCCTGTGTAGTTGAATTCGTCGCTCCACACCAACTTGCGTTTTGTTTTGGCAAAATAGGCATCGCGCCTTAGTGCTTTTTCGGGTTCGTCTGTCGTGATATAATCAATGCCTCGTCCTAAAAAATAATCCATGGCTGAGGTGTCGTTTACCGTCCAAACATTGGTGACGATACCTTCTTTCTGGGCTTCATTGAGCCATTGTTCGTCGCGTTGAAACACGCTAAAGTGATAATCTGCTCCGCCAATATTATCGGCTTTGAGTTGTGCCGCCGACCTATCGCCGTTGAGGTATTGTAGCTTGGCCTCTTTGTCCAACTCGCGCACTTTTTTCATAATGTCGTAGTCGAAACTGATATAGACCACCCATTTTTGGGCCTTCTGCTTCCGAACCGTTGCAACCACTTTTTCGGCTAATTTCATGGCACGTTCTTTTCCGGCAGGAGAAGGTTTTATTTCGGTGACGAGCATGGTTTTTTTCTGCTTCTTACCCTCTTTCAGGTATTCTTCAAGGCTTGGAATTAATTCGCCGTTTTTGAGGGGTTTTTTCCGAAGCTCGGCAAAGTCCGTTTGTTCGATGTCCATTCCTTCGTAGTGCGCATCGTGGTTAATCACCAAAACCTCATCTTTGGTCATACGAACGTCAAACTCCGAACCCACACAGCCGAGTCGAATCGCTTCCCGTAAAGATGCAATTGAGTTTTGAGGGACCCCAGCGTTTTTCCATGCCCCTCGGTGGGCCACGATTTTGTTGCTGTGAAATGCCTGTGCTATCAAAAGTGAAAAATGGGCAGAAACCCAAAGGATTACTAAATAAGACGCGGTTACTTTCTTCATTTTAAAGAATATTATTGAAAAAATAGATTCTCAAACAACCATTTTCGGCTATTTGGGTAAAACTGTTACTTCAAAAGGCGTAAAATGCACTATTTCACTGTCAATATTGAGTAGGTAAGTGGGTTTTTCTACTGATAGGGAGATTACTATCTTTTCGAAATGTCGTTTTGGTCATTTTCCAAATATTTTCTATTAAAACCGAATAGTAACTTTTAAATAATAGCGTCTTTGTATTTCCAAACAAAATACCTTACTTGCCAGTAATTTGTGTTGTAAGTAAAATTTACTAATGAAAGTACCCGAAAAATTAACCAACTTCTTAGCACGAAGAACGTATTCAAGCTCTTCTTGATTTGTTTTTTTTAGTTGACAAACTTCGTGATTAGCATATTCAAACCATATTTCCTTGAAACCGACAGATATTAAAAATCCTGAGTATTTCCACAAAGTGGTGGATTGCCAGTACGCTTGTCCTGCTCACACACCTGTTCCTGAGTATATTAGGTTGATTGCAGCAGAACGCTACACCGAGGCGTACATGGTCAACTGGGAGTCGAACGTATTCCCAGGAGTGTTGGGTCGCACCTGCGACCGCCCGTGTGAACCCGCCTGCCGACGTGGGCGCGTGGAAGAAGAACCCGTGGCGATTTGTCGTCTCAAGCGGGTTGCCGCCGATAATAAAGGGGATGTCAAAGAGTGGATGCCTCAAGGGCCGTTTATACCCAACGGAAAAAAAATAGCCCTCATTGGAGGGGG
This sequence comes from Runella sp., assembly GCA_044228585.1. Lineage (GTDB taxonomy): Bacteria > Bacteroidota > Bacteroidia > Cytophagales > Spirosomataceae > Runella. The sequence goes on from JBGAUP010000422.1 coordinate 2,397, forward strand.
GCCAGCGGCTCTCACCGTGGCGCGGGACCTTGCTCCTTTGGGCTACGAAATACATCTGTATGATGATCAGCCTAAAGGCGGGGGAATGATGCGGAGTCAGATTCCGTCGTTCCGTTTGCCCGACAGTGTACTTAATGAAGAAGTGAATTATGTCTTGGATTTGGGTATTCACACCCATTTCAACACCCGCGTAAATAGTCTTCGGGAGGTATTGGGGCAGGGATACGACGCTGTATTTGTAGGAACGGGAGCGCCTAAAGGTAAAGATTTAGCCAAACTGCCAGGACGTTGGGAAGCCAAATCCAATATCCACATTGGGATTGAATGGCTGGCGAGTGTGGCCTTTGAACATACTTCAAAAATTGGGAAAAAGGTAATTGTTTTAGGGGGCGGGAACACGGCGATGGACTGCTGCCGTACTTCGCGCCGTTTGGGCGGAGAAGATGTAAAAGTAGTGGTGCGGAGTCCATTTAAAGAAATGAAAGCCTCACCTTGGGAAATCGAAGATGCTTTGCACGAAGATATTCCCATTTTAGAATGTCACGTGCCTAAATCTTTCGTGGTAGAAGATGGAGTACTGAAAGGAATGACCTTCGAAAAAGTAGAAGCCAAGTATGAAAATGGTAAGCGTTCACTCGTTTCAACGGGTGAGCCTGATGTATTTATCGAAGCCGACGACGTGCTGGTGGCGATTGGACAGGAAAACTCCTTTCCTTGGATTGAGCGCGATTTGGGGTTAGAATTTAACGAATGGGGTTTGCCCGTGTTGGATGAGGTCACCTTCCAGTCAACTATTCCAAACGTGTTTTTTGGTGGAGATGCGGCCATGGGTCCTAAAAACGTCATTACTGCCGTAGCCCAAGGACACCAAGCCGCGGTTTCGATTGATTTGTTTTGTCATCAACAGTCGCTTCACGAACGTCCGTCGCCTTATACCAATCTGATTAGCCAGAAAATGGGTATTCACGAATGGATTTATGATAGCCCCGTCTCGGATGATGAGCGTTTCAAAGTTCCACATGCCGATAAAAAACTCACGCTCAAAGACCGTAAAAAGGAAGTAGAGTTAGGTTTCAGTCAAGATACAGGCTTCAAAGAAGCTCAACGCTGCCTCAACTGCGATGTACAGACGGTCTTTACTGAAAACAAGTGTATTGAGTGCGATGCCTGCAT